>NZ_JBSFLI010000003.1:0-116831 GCF_053598955.1 Streptomyces sp. NPDC001056
GGTTGATAGGCCGGATCTGGAAGCCAGGTAACTGGTGGAGGTGACCGGTACTAATAGGCCGAGGGCTTGTCCTCAGTTGCTCGCGTCCACTGTGTTGGTTCTGAAACCACGAACGGCCATTGTGTTGGTTGTCAGTTTCATAGTGTTTCGGTGGTTATAGCGTTAGGGAAACGCCCGGTTACATTCCGAACCCGGAAGCTAAGCCTTTCAGCGCCGATGGTACTGCAGGGGGGACCCTGTGGGAGAGTAGGACGCCGCCGAACAATTTTTGGGAAAACCCCCGCACCAGTGGTGCGGGGGTTTTCTGCGTTTACGGTCGGGTTGGGCTCAGAACTCCACGTCCGCCGTCTTCACCGTGCCGGCCTGGCGGCCGGGTGCGGACTGGTTGCTCCAGTAGAGATTGGTGTGCGCGATCACCTGCTCCGGGGCCGGAGCGCCGTACGCCGTGAGGTCCTCCGTGGTGTGGGCATCGGCGACCAGCGTCGCGTCGTAACCGCGGACCAGGGCCCCGTGCAGCGTGGAGCGGACGCAGCAGTCGGTCTGCGCGCCCGTGACCAGCAGCCGGCCCACCCCGTACTCGGCGAGGACGGACTCAAGGTCGGTGTCGTCGAAGGAGTCCGGGTAGCCCTTGGCGACCAGGGGCTCGGTGTCGAGGCGCTTCAGCTCCGGAACGTACTCCCAGCTCTCCGTGCCGGGCACCAGATCCTCGTCCTGGTGCTGCACCCACACCACCGGTACGCCCGCCGAGCGCGCCTTGTCGAGCAGGGTGTTGATGTTCGTGAGTACGTCGTCCAGGGCCGGGGCACCGGCGACGACGCCGTTCTGGACGTCGATGACGAGCAGGGCGGTACGGGGTCGTTCCTGAAGTGTGGTCATGCGGGCAGATTATGGGATGCCGCGCGCCGGGCGCACCGCTACGGTGGCGGTCATGACCAGCATGACCAGCGGAGACTACGTCGTACGAGCCGTGCGCCCCGCGGAGTGGGGGAAGGTGAGGAGCCTGCGGCTGGACGCGCTGCGCGATCCGGCCGCCCCGCTCGCGTTCCTGGAGGGGTACGAGGAGGCGGCCGCGAAGGCCGACCTCTTCTGGCAGGACCGGGCGACCGGTTCGGGCGAGGGGTCGGTGACGGCGCAGCAGTTCATCGCCGAGCTGCCCGACGGGACGTGGGCCGGTTCGCTGACCGTGCTGATGGAGGAGCCCGGTACCCAGGACTGGGCCGGCCTCCCGGTCGACCGCCGGCAGGGGCATGTCGTCGGCGTCTACGTGCGACCCGAGCACCGCGGGAACGGGCTGATCAAGGCCCTGTTCGACGCGGGCGTGGCCTGGGCGTGGGGGCGCGGCGCCGAGCAGGTCCGGCTGTTGGTGCACGAGGACAACGCGCGGGCGCAGGGCGCCTACCGCAAGGCCGGGTTCGGGCCGAGCGGGGTACGGGTGCCGTTCGTGAAGGACGCGGCGCAGAGCGAGCTGGAGTTCGTCCTAGACCGTTAGCCCCGGCAGTCCGGGCAGGCCCGGCAGCTCCCGGTGCGGCCAGCGGGCGCGGGCCTGTTCGCGGGAGCGGAACAGGGCGAGCGTGGGCAGGCCCTGTTCGTCCCCGGTGGCCAGCAGGTCCGGGAGCTGGGGGAGAGGGGCGACGGCGGCGATGTCGTCCAGGACCAGGGTGAGTGGTGGGTCGAGCCGACCGGAGGATGACCGTTCGGCCATGCGCCGGCCGCGCTCGACCACGCTGGAGACGAGGGCCGTCAGGAGGGGCATCGCGCCCGGTGTGCTCCTCGGGTCCTCGATGGATTCACCGACTAGGTAAAGCGTGCCCCCTTCATCGACAAAGGAATCCAAGGCGAGGGCATCAGTTCGGTTTGGGGTACATGCCTCGCGGATGTTGACCGTCGACAGCGCGGCGAGCGCCCGCCCGGTCAACTCCTGGGCGATGTCCCGGCGTTCCGGGTGCGCGGTGAGGGCGGCCTCAAGTTCGCCGGCGGCGCCGGGGGCGGCCTTGGGGTGTGTGCGCAGGGTGCGGACCGCGTCCTGCACCTGGGTGCCCTGGGACCAGCGGTGGACGTGCCGCACGGTGCGGTTCTCCAGGGCGGCGGCATGCAGATAGCTCCGCAGGAGGGTGGTCGCGGTGTCGGCCACGGCCTGGTCGATGCGCGCGGTGGGGCGCACGGGGGCGAGGAGCGCGGTTGCCCGGTGCAGCGCGGTCTGCCTGTCCTCGCAGCCGGCGGTGGGGGACCAGTGGAGACGGGCCGGGGTGTCGCATCGGTGGGTGGGGTCGTAGAGGTGGGTGGGGCCCAGTTTGGCGCGGGCGTCCTTGGTCTCCGCCCACAGGGAGGGGTCCGAGGTGACGACGAGGACGGGACCGGTCGCGTCGCGCACGGCCTGGGCGGCGGTCGTGCGGCGGCTTTCCGGGGGTGCGATGAGGACCCTCTCCCGTCCGCCCACCCGGTTGTTCTCGGCCGGGTGGTGGGCCGACGGCTCCTCGGGCACCGGCTGTTCGACCGCGACCGGCGCCACCGGCATCTCGTGCCGCTGCACCGGAACCTCGTACCCCTGCGGTGTCTCCACGGGAGCCGGAGCCGGAGCCGGAGCCGGAGCCGGTTCCGCCCGCTCCACCGCCCGCGCCCTCGCCCGTCCGGCCCGCCACCTGGCCACGGTGCCCAGGACGAAGACGGTGAGGACGAAGAGGACCATCAGCTGGGCGATGAACAGGCCCCAGAACAGGCCCCAGCCGGAGAGCCGGGAGGCGGGGGTGTCGGGCCAGGCGCCGGCCAGGTCGTGGGGCCTGCTGACCAGGTGGCGCATGGCCATGGGGGTGCGCAGGAAGGTGACGCCCGTGGGCCAGGCGCCCTGCGCGAAGAGCGCCGAGAGGCCCGTGGCCGTCCACACCAGCACGGTGATGCCGAGGAGGAAGGCGAGGACGCCGAGCAGCAGCCCGTCGGGGATGCCGCCCTGGCCCTGGCTCCGGCCGTCCTGCGGGCGCCGGTCCTCCCGGGGTGTGCGAGCGTCCGGTCTCACCCGTACCTCCCTACGCCACCGTCGACTCGGAGTCGCCGAGGTGCTGTTCCACGAAGGCCGCGGCCCGCTGTTCGGCCTCCAGCTCGGCGGCGCGCAGGGCGTCGTCCGCGGAGTGGTCGCTGGAGGACTCGGTCATCGCGCGGTCGGTGAAGACCAGCGGGCGTTCGGACTCGGTGATCAGGTGCTTGACCACCTGGACATTGCCGTTGACGTCCCAGACCGCGATGCCCGGGGTCAGCGTCGGGATGATCTCGACGGCCCAGCGGGGCAGGCCCAGGACGCGGCCGGTGGCCCGTGCCTCGTCGGCCTTCTGGGCGTAGATCGTCCTGGTGGAGGCCATCTTCAGGATCGCCGCGGCCTCCTTCGCGGCCGCGCCGTCCACCACGTCGGACAGGTGGTGGACGACCGCCACGAAGGACAGGCCGAGGCGCCGGCCGAACTTCAGCAGGCGCTGGAACAGCTGCGCCACGAAGGGGCTGTTGATGATGTGCCAGGCCTCTTCGACCAGGAAGATGCGCTTCTTGCGGTCGGGGCGGATCCAGGTGTGCTCCAGCCACACGCCGACGATCGCCATCAGGATCGGCATGGCGATGGAGTTGCGGTCGATGTGGGAGAGGTCGAAGACGATGAGCGGGGCGTCCAGGTCGATGCCGACCGTGGTCGGACCGTCGAACATGCCGCGCAGGTCACCGTCGACCAGCCGGTCCAGGACCAGGGCGACGTCCAGGCCCCAGGCCCGTACGTCGTCCAGCGCGACGTTCATCGCCTCGGCCGACTCCGGCTCGGGGTGCCGTAGCTGCTCCACGATGTCGGTGAGGACCGGCTGGCGGTTCACGATGGTCTCGTTGACGTACGAGTGGGCGACCTTGAGGGCGAAGCCGGAGCGCTCGTCCAGGCCGTGGCCGAGGGCCACCTCGATGATGGTGCGCAGCAGCGCCAGCTGGCCCGTGGTGGTGATCGCCGGGTCCAGCGGGTTGAGGCGGATGCCGTGGTCCAGGGCGGCCGTGGGGTCCAGCCGGATCGGCGTTATCCCCAGCTCCTCGGCGATGAGGTTCCACTCGCCGACCCCGTCCTCGCCCTGCGCGTCCAGGACGACGACCTGGCGGTCGCGGAAGCGCAGCTGGCGCAGGACGTAGGTCTTCTCCAGCGCCGACTTGCCGTTGCCGGACTCGCCGAGGACCAGCCAGTGCGGGGCCGGGAGCTGCTGGCCGTACAGCTGGAAGGGATCGTAGATGTAGCCCTTTCCGGAATAGACCTCGCGCCCGATGATGACGCCGGAGTCCCCGAGGCCGGGCGCGGCCGTGGGCAGGTAGACCGCCTGGGCCTGGCCCGTGGAGGTGCGCACCGGCAGCCGGGTCGTCTCGACCTTTCCGAAGAGGAAGGAGGTGAAGGCCTCGGTGAGGACGGACAGCGGATCCCGCATCGGCGAATCAGCCCCTACCTTCGGATGCCGGTGGCGAAAGGAAGTGTGTTCACGAAGGCGCGGTGGTGCTCCCGGTCGCACCACTCCAGCTTGAGGTACGACTTCCCGGCCGAGGCCCTGATCGTCCGCTTGTCGCGGGCGAGGGACTCCGGGGTGCGGGCGGAGACGGTGATGTAGCCGACGAGGTTGACGCCGGCCGCGCCGCTCGCGAGGTCCTCGCCGCGCTGGTCGAGGCGGTTGTGCGCGGCGATGTCGCGGGGGTCGACGGTGCGGTTCATCTTGGCGGCGCGGGAGGCCTCGGCCTCGTCGTTGGTCTTCTCGGTCAGCATGCGTTCGATGGCGACCTCGGTGGGTTCGAGGTCCATGGTGACCGCGACGGTGCGGATGACGTCCGGGGTGTGGACGAGCAGCGGCGCGAGGAAGTTCACGCCGACCGGGGTCATCGGCCACTCCTTGACCCAGGCGGTGGCATGGCACCAGGGGGCGCGGGTGGTGGACTCGCGGGTCTTGGCCTGGAGGAACGTCGGCTCGGTGGCGTCCAGTTCGGCCGGCCAGGCGTTGCGCCGGGTCATCGCCTGGATGTGGTCGATGGGGTGGTCCGGGTCGTACATGGAGTGGATGAGCGAGGCGAGCCGGCTCTGGCCGAGCGGCTGGCGGACGCGGATGTCGGCTTCCTGGAGGCGGGAGCAGATGTCGGTCAGCTCACGGGCCATGACGACGGCGAGCCCGGCGTCGCGGTCGAGCTTGCGGCCGGCCTGGGGGCGGGCGGCGCGGGCCATCGCCTGGGCCTCGGCGGCCAGTTCGCGGCTGTAGTGCATGCAGGCGACGAGGTACGCGCGGTGCTGCTCGCTGCTCGTGGACACCATGGACTGGAGCTGGTCGTACGACTGCTGCAGCCAGGCCGGGGAGCGGTCGTCGCCGCGCTGGGCGACGTCCTTGGCGTGGGCGTCGGGGTCGGCGGGCAGGGTGCGGGCGAGCATCTGCAGCCGGGTGACGAACCCGTCGCCGTTGGCGACGTGCTTGAGCAGGGTGCCGAACCGGTCGACCAGCGCCTCCTGGTCCTCGGAGTCGCGCAGGCCGACGCCGGGGCCCTCGATCTCGATGGCGGCGGTGACGGTCTTGCGGTCGGCGTGCAGCAGTACGGCGATCTCGTCGGGCCCGAAGGGGGCGGCGAGCCAGTTGATGCGGCCGATGCCCGGGGGCGGGCCGATCTCGACCTCCTCGCCGTCGATGCGGGTGCCGGCCTCCATGACGCTCGAACGGTAGACGGCGCCGCGCTTGACGGTGCGCTTGTAGCTGCGGTTGATCTCGAACCACTTGTAGAAGGTGCGGCGCTTGTACGGCACGTACACCGCGGCGAGCGCGAGCATCGGGAAGCCCGTCAGCAGCACGATCCGCAGCGAGAGGTTCGGCACGAGGAGGCCGCACATCATGCCGAGGAACGCGCCCGCGATGATCAGCGCGATCTCGCCGGACTCCCGGTTGCGGCCGACGATCGCGTTCGGCCGGGCGCGGCCGATGAGGTACGTACGGCGGGGCGTGATCGGATGGGACAGGTGGGACTCGGTCGTCAACGCCCTTCACCTCCCGTGCGGTTGTTGCGGTTGTTGCCTGCGTGCGGGGTGTTGACCGGGCTGGCCGCCCGGGGTGCGGGCGCGGCGGAGGGGACGGCTCCGCCGCCGGTGCCGGAGGTACGGCTGCTGTGCGCGGCGACGCCGCCGGTGGCGGGGTTGGCCGGGCGGGGGGTGCTGGAGCCGCCGCCCTGGCCCGCCGCGTTGCTGTCGGCGCGGGTGCTGTGGGTCTTGATGCCCTGCGCGACGAGGGTGGCGGGAGAGCTGATGACGGCGGCGGCCTTGCCCTCGGCGCCCTGCATGATGCGGTTGTTGCGGCCGTTGGCGATCTCGTCGCCGAAGCCGGGGACGAAGCGGTAGATGGCGGCGCTGGCGAAGATGGCGAGCAGGATGATCGCGAGGCCGGAGACGACGGCGGAGAAGGCGTCGGGGCCGTTGCCGGAGGAGAGGGCGCCGGCGAGGCCGAGCACGATCACGATGACCGGCTTGACCAGGATGACGGCGATCATGATGCCGGCCCAGCGCCTGACGTGGCCCCACATGTTCTTGTCGACGAGGCCCGAGTAGACGACGGTGCCGAGGAGGGCGCCCACGTAGAGGAGGGCGGCCCTGATGACGAGCTCCAGCCACAGGACGCCCGCGGCGAGGATGCTCACCAGGGAGACGACGATCAGCATGATCGGGCCGCCGCCGATGTCGGTGCCCTTGTTCAGTGCGCCGGAGAACGTACCGAAGAACGTGTCCGCCTGGTCGCCGGTGGCCTTCGCCAGTACGTCCGTGACGCTGTCCGTCGCGGAGACGACGGTGTAGAGGATCAGCGGCGTGAACGCCGAGGCCATCACGGTCAGCCACAGGAACCCGACGGCCTCCGAGATCGCCGTCGTCAACGGCACGCCGCGCACGGCGCGCTTGGCGACGGCGAGGAGCCAGAGCAGCAGCGTGAGGATGGTCGAGGCGGCGAAGACGATGGCGTACTGCTGGAGGAACTTCTGGTTGGTGAAGTCGACGTTGGCGGTGTCCTTGACGGCGGAACTGAGCTTCTTCACCGTCCAGGCAGCCGCTTCCGCACAGCCTTTGGCGAGCGAGGACAGGGGGTCCATGGTGGAGGTGTCGGGCACGCTGGCACCCCCCGACCCGCTGGGGGTGTTGCCGCGTTCGCAGTACTTCTTGGCGTCGCCGGTGATGACGCCGCAGTTGTACTTGTGCCCCGAAGGCGAAGGCGAGGGCGACGGGCTGCCCGAGGGCGTGGGTGAGGGAGCGGCGACGGCGCGTGTGGCCAGTAGTACGGCCGTGGTCTGGACGGCTGCCACGATTCCGGCGAGCTTGAGCGCACGTTGCGGGCTACCGGGCATACGTGAACCCTCCGTACTCTTCGATGGCCTTGGAGATCTCGTCGGAGGTGGCGGCCGGGTCGTCCCCGGGTACCGGGGAGGGGCCGTCCTTCTGGGTGTCGGCGGCGATCTTCCAGTCGCCGTCGGACCATTGCAGGTCGAAGCTCCAGGTCTTCCAGGACGAGGTGACCGGATCGGTCGAGCTGCTGCCGGCCATGCCGATGAGTCCCACGCACCAGACGGCGACCTTGGCGTCATTGTCCGTGTACTGCTGTACCGTCGCGCCGATCGGGGTCACCCGGGAGACGAAGGTACTGCCCTTGGGGGCGTTGCCGTCCGCGTCGAGGCCCATCTTGGCGAGGAAGTCCGAGGTGTAGGCCTGGTCCATCGCGCCCTGGAGACGGGACGCCGCATCAGGAACGTACAGGAGTTGCAGCAGTGCGTGGCGGCTGTCCTTCTTGAACATGGCCGTCGAACCCAGCGCCACGGCATAGTTCGAAGCAGCTGATTGGGCACCCTGTTCCGTATGCGCGAAGTTCGACGGGATGCCGTTGGTCCTGGTCTGCACCGGATGTGTGCCCGTGGGGTCGGTGGGCGAGGTGTGCGGCTGGGAGGACTTCGCGGTCGGGTCCTTCGGGGAGGAGTTGTCTCCTCGGTTCGCGAACGCGATGGCCGCGATCAGCAGGACGACCACGCCGACGACCGTGATGAGGCCCCGGGAGGGGGAGCGGGTGGGGCGGCGGGGGGCGCCGCCGTAGGGGTCGTGGTCGGGGAGGCGGGTACGGGTGTGGCCCGTGTCGCCGTAGTCGGAGTAGCCCTGCTCGTCTCCGTGGCTCATGCCGTGCACGCCCCCTCCACCTCGTGGTCGTACGACGGTAGCCGTGCTGGTTCCCGCGCGGGCGCGGTGTGGTGACTCGACATCAGGGAGACGCAACCTCTAAGGGGAGGGGAACAGGGGGTGCGCTAGACCGCCATGCCGTAGACGATGGTGAACAGCGTGCCCAGGGAACCGATGATGAAGACCCCGGTGAGTCCGGCGATGATGAGGCCCTTGCCCTGTTCCGCGCTGAAGGTGTCGCGCAGCGCCGTCGCCCCGATGCGCTGTTTGGCCGCACCCCAGACCGCGATGCCGAGGCAGAGCAGGATGGCCACCGCCATCACCACCTCGATCATCACCTTGGCCTCGTTGCCCAGGCTGCCGAAGGGCCCCCAGTCCGGAGCGATCCCGCCGATGATGGTGTTGATGTCTCCCTTGTCGGCCGCAAAGAGCATGTAAGTCACCGCCCCTGGTGGGTAGTTCCGCGAGTCCCCTGCCCTGTGCAGAGGTCAGGCCTCATTGTCGCCGACAACGTCGCCGTCGTATGTCGACTTGACGTCATTGACTGGCGGGTTTCGTACGAATACCTCGTATGGTCACTCTGTGTATCACGGCAGGTCACCCCGGGCAACGAGGTCCGACCGGAACCTGCCACGTGGTTCCGTCGTTGACCTCCTTTACGCCCCGGCCCGGTTCTCGGCGGCCGGTCGGGTGAGGAGCCGCTTCGATGGTCTCACGCGCGGGCGGTCGAAAACGGCCGAGGGCCCCGGCGGCGGACGCCACCGGGGCCTGTGGTCGTACGGGTTGACGAGAGGTCAGCCGGTGAAGGCCGAGACGCCCTCGGGGGTGCCGAGGCCGGTCGGGCCGTCGTACCCCGAACGGGCGGTGCACAGGTAGCTGGTGGTGCAGGAGCCGTTGCTGCCGCTGGTGACGTCGTTCAGCGCGGAGGTGCCGGCCGCGGCGTACGGGAACTGGGCCGGGTGGCTGCCGCTGCTCGGTGTGCCCGCCAGGGCGTAGACCCCGGCGATGATCGGCGAGCTGGCGCTGGTGCCGCCGAAGGTGTACCAGCCGGCGGTGACGCCGTAGGAGTCGTAGACGGAGACGCCGGTCGCGGGGTCGGCCACGGCGGAGACGTCCGCGATGGTGCGCTTGGCGCAGCCGGTGTCGGTCTGCCAGGACGGCTTCGGGTCGTAGGCGGAGCAGCCGGAGCCGGTGCCCTCGGTGCTGGAGGTGTTCCAGACCGTCTCCGACCAGCCGCGGGTGGTGGTGGAGTCCTCGGACAGGGCGGTGCCGCCGACCGCGGTCACGTACTGGGAGGCGGCGGGGTACTCGGCGCCGTAGCCGGAGTCGCCGGCGGAGACGGTGATGGCGACGCCCGGGTGGTTGAAGTACGAGGAGTCGTAGCTGGTGTCGGAGGAGGACTCCGAGCCGCCGTAGCTGTTGGAGACGTACTTGGCGCCCAGGCTCACCGCTTCGTTGACGGCGGTGCCGAGGTTGGCCATCGTCGCGGATTTGGCCTCGACGAGCAGGATGTTGCAGTTCGGGCAGATGGCGGAGGCCATGTCGAGGTCGAGGGAGATCTCCTCGGACCAGCCGGCGTCGCTGGTGGGCAGCGAGGTGGTGGAGCCGGTCTGGCTGACCTGCTTGAAGCAGCCGCTCGCCTTGGTGCAGGCGGAAAGGCCGTAGTACGAGCGGTACTTGGCGAGGTCGGCCTCGGCGTTCGGGTCGTTGTAGGCGTCCACGATCGCGATGGTCTCGCCGGAGCCCTTGGAGGCGGCGGCGGAGGTGAGGCCGTACGCCGACTGGAGGTCGGAGGGGCCGTAGCCGGAGGGCGTCGCGGCCTTGGGGGTGATGCCGTCGGTGGCCTGCTGCTTCTGGAAGGCGGTGAGTCCGCCGGTCACCCGCAGCGAGTTGCAGGCGAGTTCGCCCTGGTGCTTGGGGGTCGCGCAGGGGGTCTTGGCCCAGGTCGCCGTGGCCGGCGCGGCGCCGGCGGTGTCGGCCTGGACGGCGGTGCCGAAGCCGGCGAGAGCGAGCGTGGCGGCGGCGGCGAAGACGGTGCCGAGGCGACGCCGGCGGCCGGGGGCGGCCGGGGTGCCGGCGGCGGGGGTCGTACGCATGTACAGCCTCCTGATGTTCCTGTCGTGGGGTGGGAACAAGCACGTTGCTGATGTGCGCGGCGGTACGACGAAGACGATGACTTGTCGAGTACGCGACAAACAAGAGGGAGCGGGCGACGCACAGGAATCCTGGAGTCCGGCTGACCGAACGTTGCCGCTCTCTTGACCGAACGCACAGCTGGCGCACGGGAAACGGGGCGGGCGGGCCGCGGTGGCGGACAAGGCCGGAGGGCGGGCCGCGGCTGGTTGCCGTGGCCCGCCCTCCTTCTCTTGCTGCCGCCGAGGGGACCCCACGTCCCCCTCTTCGTCGGCGGCGCCCCGTGACCCGACGGGGGCGTCACGTCCGCGGGTCGGCGGCTCAGCCCGTGAAGGCGGCCGTGCCCTCGGGGGTGCCCAGGCCGGTCGGGCCGTCGTAGCCGGACCCGGCGGTGCAGAAGTAGCTGGTGGTGCAGGAGCCGTTGCTGCCGCTGGTGACGTCGTTCAGCGCGGAGGTGCCGGCCGCGGCGTACGGGAACTGGGCCGGGTAGCTGCTGCTGCTCGGGGTGCCGGCCAGCGCGTAGACCGAGGCGATGAGCGGGGAGCTGGCGCTGGTGCCGCCGTAGGTGTTCCAGCCGCTGGCGCCGTAGGTGTCGTAGACGGAGACGCCGGTGGCCGGGTCGGCCACGGCGGAGACGTCCGCGATCATGCGCTTGGCACAGCCGGTGTCGGTCTGCCAGGACGGCTTGGCGTCGTAGGCGGAGCAGCCGGAGCCGGTGCCCTCGGTGCTGGAGGTGTTCCAGACGCTCTCGCTCCAACCGCGGGTGTTGGAGGCCTGCTTGAGGGCGGTGCCGCCGACGGCGGTCACGTACCGGGAGCCGGCCGGGTACTGGGCGCCGTAGCCGGAGTCGCCCGCGCTGGCCGTGATGACGACGCCCGGGTGGTTGAAGTACGAGGAGTCGTAGCTGGTGTCGGAGGAGGACTCCGAGCCGCCGTAGCTGTTGGAGACGAACTTGGCGCCCAGCTTCACGGCCTCGTTGACCGCGGTGCCGAGGTTGGTCATCGACGCGGTCTTCGCCTCGACCAGCAGGATGTGGCAGTTCGGGCAGGTCGCGCTGACCATGTCGAGGTCGAGCGAGATCTCACCGGCCCAGCCGCTGTCGGAGGCGGGCAGCGAGGTGGTGGAGCCGGTCTGGCTGACCTTCTTGAAGCAGCCGTTGGACGTCGTGCAGGCCGACAGGCCGTAGTACGAGCGGTACGCCGCGAGGTCCGCCTCGGCGTTCGGGTCGTTGTAGGCGTCCACGATCGCGACGGTCTCGCCGGAGCCCTTGGCGGAGGCGGCGGAGGTGAGGCCGTAGGCCGACTGGAGGTCCGAGGGGCCGTAGCCGGTCGGGGTGCTGGAGGTGGCGTCCGGGCTGATCGTCTTGGGCGCGACGCCCTTGATCGCGGCCTGCTTCTCCATGAAGGCGGTGGTGCCTCCGGTCACGCGCAGCGCGTCACAGGCGGCGTAGCCCTTCTTCGGGCTGGTGGCACAGGCGTTCGTGTACTGCACGTGGGCCTTGGCGACCTGGGTGGCGATCGTCCTGGCGCTGACCTTGTGGGGGGTGGCCGCGTCCGCCTGGGCGGCGGCGCCGAAGCCGGCGAGGGCGAGCGCGGTGGCGGCCGCGGCGGCCGAGCCGATCCGGCGCCATCCGCCGGATATGCGGGGGGAGTTGGTCGTACGCAAGGTACAGCCTCCTGGAAGTGGTGGGGCAGAGGCCTGCTGTGGGGGGCCACCGGCGTGTTCGCCGATGGGGGCGGCGGCCCGCGATGACCTTGCGCTTGTTGAGTACGCGACAACAAGGGGCTTTCGGATTTCTGACTTCCGCGTTACCCAAATGGGGTGCCCGGCTTACTGATCAATGACGGGGTGATGGCGCGGAGATGACCAAGTGGGCAGGTCAAGAGGGGTATGACCAGGGAGGGTTGGGGGAGCGGATCGCCCCCCGGAGGGTCAAGCGCGGTCCGAGGAGCGGGGCTTGAGTCCGTGCAGCAGCAGATGGACGTGGTCGTCCAGGCCGGCGACGACCTCTTCCGCGTCCAGCGCGCAGCTGGCGATGAGCGCGGCCAGGCCGTGCAGCTGGGCGGCGGCGACCAGCGCGATGCGCTCCGGGTCGCCCTCCACGACCTCGCCCCGCGCCTGCGCGTGGGCGAACAGCCGGGTCAGCGCGCCGAAGGTGCGGTCGACCGCCGCGCTGAGCTGCGCGGAGCTGTCGGGGCGGTGCTTGCGCGTGAACATCAGCTCCAGCAGTTCGGGATGCTCGATGGCGAAGCCGAGGTAGGCGCGCGCGATGGCGGCCATGCGCCGCTCGAAGTCCGGGCCCGCGCCGTGCGCCTCGCCGAGAACCCGGTCCAGCCGCTCGTACCCCTCCATCGCCAGCGCGTCCAGCAAGGCCTGCTTGTCCTTGAAGTGCCGGCCCGGGGCCGCGTGGCTGACCCCGGTGTCCCGGGCCAGTTCGCGCAGCGACAGCGCGCCGGCCCCCTTCTCCCGCAGGGTGCGCTCGGCGCTCCTGAGCAGCGCGGCGCGCAGGTCTCCGTGGTGGTAGGGGCGGCTTGCGGGCATGCGGACCATCGTATCCCGATGTAGACGGCGTCATCATGGGCGACGACGCACGTGTTGTTGTCATTGACAGCATTGTAGGCGCTGCCTACATTGGGGTCATGGCTGAGACGACCGGCGCGCGCGGTGCGCGCACATGGAACGTGAACCGCATCCCCGACCAGACCGGCCGTACGGCCGTGGTCACCGGCGCCAACAGCGGCCTCGGACTGGTGACGGCCGAGGCCCTGGCCCGGGCGGGCGCGCATGTGGTGTTCGCCGTACGGGACCTCGGGCGGGGCGGCGCCGCCGCGGCGCGGGTGGGCGGCAGCACCGAGGTGCGCCACCTCGATCTCGCGGACCTTGACTCGGTGCGCGCCTTCGCCGCGGGCTGGGACCGCCCGCTGGACCTGCTGATCAACAACGCGGGCGTGATGATGCTGCCGGAGGAGCGCACCGCGCAGGGGTTCGAGCGGCAGTTCGGCACGAACCACCTCGGGCACTTCGCGCTGACGAACCTGCTGCTGCCGTACGTCACGGACCGCGTGGTGACGCTGGCCTCCGCCGCGCACCGCTGGGGGGACCAGCGCATCCGCTTCGAGGACGTCAACCTGCGCGGCCGCTACACCCCGACCCGCGCCTACGCCCAGTCCAAGCTGGCGAACCTCCTGTTCACCCTGGAACTCCAGCGCCGCCTGGCCGAGTCCGGCTCCCGGGTGCGGGCGCTCGCCGCCCACCCCGGATACGCGGCCACCAACCTTCAGAGCCACCACGCGAACCCCCTGGTCCGGGCGGGCATGGCGGTCGCCAACCGGGTGGTCGCGCAGAGCGACCGGGCCGGCGCCCTGCCCACGCTCTACGCGGCCACCCAGGACCTCCCCGGCGCGGCCTACATCGGCCCCGACGGCCTCGGCGAGTTCCGCGGCGCCCCGACCCTGGTCGCCCGCAGCGCGGCGGCGAGCGACCCGGAGGCGGCACGGCGGCTGTGGACGCTGTCGGAGGAGCTGACCGGGGTGGAGTGGAAGGCGGGGAGCGGCAACGGCTGAGCGGGAGCGGGCGGGACGGGAGCCGGTGACGGGGATCGGGTGAACGGGGGCGGAAACCCGTGGGGGACCGCACACGGTGCGGGAAGGGATCTCCCGGAACCCTCCAGGAAACTTCAGGACGCACCACGGACCGAGAGCGAACCATGACCTCGGCAGAGACGGGCGACGACAGCGGTGGCCCGGTGACCAGCGGCGGCCCCGTGAGCTTCCGGCTCGACGGCCGTACGGCCCTCGTGACGGGGGCGGCGGGCGGCCTCGGCCTGGAGATGGCACGGGGCCTGGCCGGCGCCGGCGCCCGGGTGGTCCTGGGCGGCCGCGACCCGGCGGCCCTCGCGGCGGCGGCCGAGCGGCTGCGGGCGGAGGGCGGGTACGACATCGCGATCGCCGCGTTCGACGTCACGGACCGGGCGGCCGCGGAGGCGGCGGTCGAGGAGCTGGGCGAACTCGACATCCTGGTCAACAACATGGGCCACCGGGAGCGGCGGGACGCGGCCGAGACGACCCCGCAGGAACCGAACGCGCCGCTCGACACCGACCTGGCCGCGGCGTACGCGCTGAGCCAGGCGGTGGCCCGGGGCCTCGCCGCGCGCGGGGTGCCGGGCCGCATCGTCAACGTGTCGTCGGTGGTCGGCCAGTTGGGCCGTACGGGTGATGCCGGCTACGCCACCGCGAAGGCGGGCCTCGACGGGCTGACCCGGGCGCTCGCGGCGGACCTCGGGCCGAGCGGTACGACCGTCAACTCGGTGGCACCGGGCACCTTCGCCACCGAGGCCGACGCCGAACCCGCGGCGGAACCCGAGCGGGAGCGCTGGCTGCGGACCCGCACGGCGCTGGGGCGCTGGGGCCGGCCGGAGGAGATCGCCGGGGTCGTCGTCTTCCTCGCGAGCGACGCGGCGTCCTTCGTCACCGGGCAGACCATCGCGGTGGACGGCGGGATGACGACGACCTTCTGACGCTGCGTGACCGCTGGGGAGGCGGATGCGGCGGGAGGACATTAGCCTGGTGCGCGCACCGGCCATCGGGAGGTTTCTGCGGAAATTCTCAGCGAAGCCGGGGCGGGTTTCTCACCTTCGTGAGACAGAGTGAGGGCTGATGAAGCGCATCTCACGCATCTCGCTCACCTCGCGTCCCGCGTTGCTCGGGGCAGTGGTGATGCTCGCCCTGACCTCGGCGTCCGTGGCCTCCGCCGATGACGGGCCGGGCCCCCTCGGGGTCACCGCGGACGCGGTCGCCTCCCTGCGCGAGGCGCGGGTCGGCGCGCTGTTCGACGCGGACCGGGCGGGGAGCCTGACCGGCGGCCACTTCTGCACGGCGTCGGTGGTGCACAGCCCGCGGGGCGACCTCATCGCCACCGCCGCGCACTGCATGAACGGCGCCGACGACCTGGTGTTCGTGCCGGGCTACCGCGACGGACGGGCGCCGTACGGGGTGTGGAAGGTGACCAGGCGCTTCCTGCCGACCGGCTGGGCGCGGGACCAGGACGAGGACAGCGACGTCGCCCTCGCGACGGTGGCCGACCTGGACGGGCGGAGCGTCGAACAGGTGGTCGGCGGCAATCCGTTCGTCACCGGCGCGACCACCGGCGCCACCGCGGTGACACTCACCGGCTATCCCGACTCCCGTGAACTCCCCATCCGCTGCACCAACAAACCCCGAGGCCAGAGCTCCACCCAACAGCGCATCTACTGCCCCTCCTTCACCAGCGGCACCAGCGGCAGTCCCTGGATCAACGGCGACCACCAGGTCGTCGGCGTCCTCGGCGGCCACGAGGAGGGGGGCGCCACGGACGACGTGTCGTACAGCGTGGTGCTGGGCGCGCAGGCGGCGGAACTGTACCGGGACGCGACGGCGGCGAGCTGACCCCGGGCTCAGCCGTTCCCCTTCTCGCACACCGCGGCCGGAGCGGAAGTACGCGCGTTCGCGGGGCGGTTGGGCAGTATCGATCGGACGGGCGTTCTCGTGCCGGGCCCGCGCGACTTCTACACTGCTGTCGGCGGACTGGCCGACGGTGAGGGGCGGTTGACGGTGCGTAAGGCATGGGTCGTCGGTGGTGCCCTCGTGGCGGGCGGGCTCGGGTTCGTCATGGTGCTCGTGGTCGGGGTGTACCTGGTCGCCGGGAACCTGGTGGGCGGCATGGCCGCGGGCGGGCGGGCGCTGGCCAAGGGAGCGGTGCCGGCGGCGTACCAGCAGCTGGTGCAGAAGTGGGGGAACCTGTGCCCCGCGCTGAGCCCCGCGCTGCTCGCCGCGCAGCTGTACCAGGAGAGCGGCTGGAACCCGACCGTGGTCAGCCCGGCCGACGCCCGCGGCATCGCGCAGTTCATCCCGAGCACCTGGGCGACGCACGGCATCGACGGCAACGGCGACGGCAAGCGGGACATCTGGGACCCGGCCGACGCCATCCCGTCGGCGGCGTCGTACGACTGCGAACTCGCCAAGTACGTCAAGGACGTTCCGGGCAACGTCTCCGACAACATGCTCGCCGCGTACAACGCCGGTGCCTACCGGGTCATCCAGGCCGGCGGGGTCCCGGCCATCAGCGAGACGCAGAACTACGTGCAGCGCATCCAGAGCCTCGCGGCGAGCTTCGCCGCGCCGCCCAGCCGGCTCGACCCCACCCGGCAGGCCGCGGGGGCGATCGACTTCGCGCAGAAGAAGCTCGGCACCCCGTACCTGTGGGGCGGCGAGGGCACGGCCGCGCAGGGCGGGCGCTTCGACTGCTCGGGGCTGACCCAGGCGGCGTACGCGAGCGTCGGGATCAAGCTGCCGCGCGTGGCGAACGACCAGTACAACGCGGGACCGCACCCTTCCCGCAGTCAGTTGCTCCCCGGCGACCTGGTGTTCTTCTCCCACGACCCCGGCGACTCCCGGGCCATTCACCACGTGGGGATCTACGTCGGTGGCGGTTACATGATCGACGCTCCCCGCACGGGGGCGGTGATCCGGTTCGACCCGATCGACGGCGCCGATTACTTCGGTGCGACCCGGGTGACCGAAGATGGCGCAAAAGCGCTCCCCACGACGGTGTAAACCGCGCGTGAACCTACCCCCTGAGCTGCGATGATGAGTCTCTCTTCGGTAACGTCTGCGTGATCTTTCGGTGGAGAGTGGAACGTATTGATGGTGACCGTGCGTTCCTGTTGACGGGGGTCGGTGCGACGCACACGAGGTGCGTCCGGGAAGACGACGAAGGGGCCGCAGCACCATGGCTGTACTCGCCGAGTCCGGATCGAACCCCGACGTCGAACTGCTCTACGACATCAACGGACTGGCCAAGGACGCGCCGCACTGGTTCGACCGGATCATGGAGTTCGTGGGCGAGTACGGGCTGCTGCTCGCGATGGTGCTGCTCGTGGTGTGGTGCTGGTGGTCGGTGCGGCGGCGGGGCGGGGAGGACGCGGCGGCGTCCGTGGCCGCGCTCGTGTGGGCGCCGCTCGCGGCCGGTATCGCGGTGCTGGTGAACATCCCGATCCGGGGATTCGTGTCACGGCCGCGGCCTTTCGTGGACCATCAGGGGCTCGATGTCCTCGTCTCCGGCAAGACCGACTTCTCCTTCGTCAGCGATCACGCCACGTTGACGATGGCGCTCGGGGTGGGGCTGTTCGTCGCCAACCGGAGATTCGGCCTGGCGGGGATCGGGCTCGCGCTGGTGGAGGGGTTCTGCCGGGTGTACATGGGCGTGCACTATCCGACGGACGTGGTCGGGGGGTTCGCGCTCGGTACGGCGGTGACGCTGCTGCTCGCCCCGCTGGCGTCGGCACTGCTCACGCCGCTGATGAAGGCGGTGGAGAGGGCACCGGGGCTGGCGTGGATCGTACGGCGCCGGGCGACGGCGGGGGTTCCGGTGGTGCCGGGAGCCCGGCGGGCCGTGGAGTCGGTGGACTCCGGGGAACGGGACCTGGCGGCGTAGCGGTTACCGCGGCTCCCCGGAGGCGGGGAACCGCGCGAGCGGCCACGGCTCACCCGCGGCCGGGAACGCCACCCGGCCGGCCCCCGCGGACCCGGTCCCTACACCCCCTGCGCGTAGGAGAAGAACCGCTGTGGGTCGTACTGGGCCTTCACCTTCCCCAGGCGCGTCGCCGCGTCCCCGTAGTACGCCTTCCGCCAGTTCGTCAGCGTCGGGTCCGTGTAGTTCTGGTACGCCGCGCCGGAGGCGTACGGCGCCATCGCGTGATGGGCCGACGTCAGCCAGGACTGCGCCGAACCGCCGGAGCCCCCCGCCGGCCAGGAGGCGATGTACTGGGCCAGCATGCGCGAGCGGCGGTGGACGAAGGCCGTCGCCGTCGGGGCGACCCGGTTCACCGCGCCCCCCAGCGCGGTGAACGCGATGCTGCCCGAGCCGCCCCGCACCGACGCGATCTGCCGCAGCACGGTCTGGATGCCCGCCGCGGACAGCGAGCGGTCGAAGAAGTCGGAGCGGGCGGCGTACGTCTCCCGCCCGAGCGCGCCCTGCGCGGAGCGGCCCGGCGTGCTGCCGGGCAGATGGCACTGGGCCCGGGTGGAGAAGGAGGAGCACCCGGCGTAGATCTCCATCGCCTGCTCGTAGCCCCGCCGGTGCAGGGAGACGGAGGAGGCGTCGGCGCCGGCCTGGTGGGCGAGGCGGTCCACCGCGTTCTGGAGCTCGCCGTACGTGCCGAGGGAGAAGCAGGAGACGGAGACGGACGGCGTACGGCCCGGCGCGCACTCCAGGTGCAGGGCGGACCAGATCTCGTCCGGCTGCGTCGGCCCCCACTCCTGCCACGCCTTGAGCACCGCCGCCGCCTTCGACCACGGCCAGGACAGGTGCCCGGTGACCGCCTGCGGCGCCGGGTGGGTGCGGAAGTGCAGCTCGGTGACGACGCCGAAGTTGCCGTTGCCCGCGCCGCGCAGTGCCCAGAACAGGTCGGAGTGGTGGGTCGCGTCCGCGGTGACCTCGGCGCCGTCGGCCGTGATCAGGGTCGCCTGGGTGAGGCTGTCGCAGGTCAGGCCGTACGCGCGGGAGACGACGCCGTGGCCGCCGCCGAGCACCAGGCCGGAGACGCCGACCGTGGGGCAGGAGCCCGCCGGTATGGTCGCGCCCTTCGCGGCCAGTCCCCGGTAGACGTCGATCAGCTTGGCGCCGGCGCCGACCACCGCCTGGTTGCCGCCGACCCGTATCCGGTCGAGCCTGGAGACGTCGATGACGAGCCGGTCGTCGCCGGAGGAGTAACCGGCGTAGGAGTGGCCGCCGTTGCGTATCGCCACGCGTATGTGGTGGCCCTTCGCGTACGACAGGACGGTGCGGATGTCGGCGGCGTGCGCGACGTAGGCGACCGCGGCGGGCTTCAGGCCGTCGAAGCGGGTGTTGTAGAGCTGGTGCGCCGTCTTCCACTGGGCGTCGCCGGGCCGTACCAGGGTGCCGTCGAGATCGCGGGCGAGGGCGGCCCAGCCCGCGGCGCCGCTCGCGGTGGTGGTCTTCATCGCCGTAAGAGACGATGAGGAAGCCCCGGACACGCCCGAGGGGTGCGCCTGGGCCGCGGCGGAGTGGCCCCCGCCCGTACCGCACGCGGTCAGTGCCGTCGTCGCCAGCGCGGCCGCGCCGCCCGAGATGAACGTACGCCGTTCCATGTCTCCGTCGCCTTTCCGCGGCCCTCGGTGGTCCCCGGGGAACGAGACGACGGCAGTCACGACAGGGTTCCCCCCTCTGGGTGCCGAACTTCGGGCATGTCCGCGTCCGCCGCGGTCGTCGGAATCGGGGCGTGCCCTCCCCGTAAGCATTCCGTGACCTCACCGGGCTGACGGCAGGGGTTCACCCGCCGTTCATTTATGACCGTCGGCGGCTTCACCTGATCTGCCTAATTTCGGCCTTACCCGGTGCGGAGTGCGGTCTGGAATGCGCTCCCGCACTCAGACTCCGCACGCCGCCGACAGCGGCGGCTCCTGGAAGGAACTACCGAACGTGAAGCTTCAGCGCAAGAACCGGCTGCGCGCCCTGACTCTCGGTGCTGTCGCCGTCTCCGGCGCCCTGGCCCTGACGGCGTGCGGCTCCGACGACAACGGTGGCGGTTCCAAGGCCTCGGGCAACCCGTCCTCGGCGACCAACGCTTCCTCCATCAAGTGCGACGGCGCCAAGGGTCAGCTGCTGTCGGACGGCTCTTCCGCGCAGAAGAACGCGATCGACGCCTGGGTCAAGAACTTCTCGCAGGCCTGTGGCGTGCAGATCAACTACAAGGCCGGCGGCTCCGGCGCGGGTGTGACCTCGTTCACCCAGGGTCAGATCCCGTGGGCGGGCTCCGACTCGGCGCTCAAGCCCGAAGAGGTCGCCGCGTCCAAGAAGGTCTGCTCCGGCGGCCAGGGCATCGACCTCCCCATGGTCGGCGGCCCGATCGCCATCGGCTACAACCTCAACGGCGTGGACAGCCTGGTCCTGGACGCCCCGACCCTCGCCAAGATCTTCGACGGCAAGATCACCAACTGGAACGACGCGGCGATCAAGAAGCTGAACCCCTCGGCGAAGCTTCCCGACCTGAAGATCCAGGCCTTCCACCGCTCGGACGACTCCGGCACCACGGACAACCTCACCAAGTACCTGAAGGCCGCCACCCCGGAGAACTGGAAGTACTCGGGCGGCAAGACCTGGCAGGCCAAGGGCGGCCAGTCCGCCGCGCAGTCCTCCGGCGTGGCCCAGCAGGTCAAGCAGACCAACGGCGCCATCGGCTACTTCGAGCTGTCGTACGTCGGTGACGGCGTCAAGGCCGTGAGCATCAACACCGGTGCCGCCCAGCCCGTCGCCCCCAGCACCGAGAGCGCCACCAAGGCCATCGCCGACGCCAAGGTCGTCGGCACCGGCAGCGACCTGTCGCTCCAGCTGAACTACAAGACCAAGGCCGACGGCGCGTACCCGATCACCCTGGTGACGTACGAGATCGCCTGCGACAAGGGCAACAAGGCCGACACCCTGCCCACCGTCAAGGCGTTCCTCAACTACATGGCTTCCGAGGACGGCCAGAAGCTCCTCAGCGGCATCGACTACGCGCCGATGCCCGACGCGATCATCAGCAAGGTCCGCACCACCGTCGCGGGCCTGAGCTGACCTGATCCGAGAGTGCGGCCCGGTCCCACGGCCTCCCCGCGGGCCGGGCCGCACCGTCCGGTGCACCGCCGCCACGAGCCGCGCACCCCACAGGGACGTGCGGCTCCGCAGACCGGAGAACCCGATGGACATGACGAAGACAACCGACGTACCACCCCCCGCACATCAGCCGACCGCCGGCCCGAAGAAGAGCGCGAACCGCGGCGCCACCCGCGCCGGTGACCGCGTCTTCCTCGGCCTGTCCCGCGGCTCCGGCATCCTGCTTCTGGTGATCATGGCCGCGATCGCGGTCTTCCTCACCTACCGTGCGTCCCTCGCGATCAGCAAGGACCACGGCAACTTCCTGACCACCTTCGAGTGGAACACCAACCTGGTCCCGCCGTCCTTCGGCATCGCGGTCCTGGCCTTCGGCACGGTGGTCTCCTCGGTCGTCGCCATGGCGCTGGCGGTACCCGTCGCGGTCGCCATCGCGCTGTTCCTCACGCACTACGCCCCCCGCCGGATGAGCGGCCCGGTCGCCTATGTGATCGACCTGCTCGCCGCGGTGCCGTCCATCGTCTACGGCCTGTGGGGCGCCCTGATCCTCGTACCGCACCTGAACGGCCTGTTCGGCTGGCTCGACGAGTACCTCGGCTGGACCGGGATCTTCTCCTGGCAGGGCGGCGCGCCCCGCTCGATGCTCACCGTGGGCATCCTGCTCGCGATCATGATCCTGCCGATCATCACCAACGTGAGCCGCGAGGTCTTCCGCCAGGTTCCGCGGATGCACGAGGAGGCCGCGCTGGCCCTCGGTGCCACCCGCTGGGAGGTCATCCGCATGTCGGTGCTGCCCTTCGGGCGCTCCGGCGTGATCTCCGCCTCGATGCTCGGCCTCGGCCGCGCGCTCGGCGAGACGATGGCCGTGGCCACCGTGCTGTCCCCGACCTTCGACATCCAGACCAGCCTGCTCGACCCGGGCGGCGGCACCTTCGCCCAGAACATCGCCAGCAAGTTCGGCGAGGCGACGCAGGACGGCCGGGACGCGCTGATCGCCTCCGGCCTGGTCCTGTTCGTCATCACCCTGCTGGTCAACGGCGCGGCCCGTGCGATCATCGCCCGCCGCAAGGAGTACTCGGGGGCCAACGCATGAGCACCGCAGCCGTCACCGACAAGCGCCGCAGCTCGCTGCGGAGCGCCAGCCTGCCGAAGTGGTCGCCGTGGGCGATCGCCGCGGGCTCGATCGTGGTCGCGGTGGGCATCGGCGCGGGCGCCGGCCTGACCAGCCACATCCAGTGGGGCCTGATCGCCGCGCTGCTGTTCGTGCTCGCCACGTTCGTCATCGCGTCCGCGGTGGAGGGCCGGCGGCAGGCCAAGGACCGCATCGCCACCTCGCTGGTGTGGGTCGCCTTCCTGCTCGCCGTGGTCCCGCTGGTCTCTCTGGTCTGGACCACCGTCAAGCGCGGCGTGAAGGTCCTCGACCCCTACTTCCTGACGCACTCCATGGGCGTCGTCGCCGACTCCGAGCCGGGCGGCGGCATCTACCACGCGATCATCGGCAGCCTGGAGCAGGTCGGCCTCGCCACCCTGATCGGCGCTCCGGTCGGCGTGCTCACCGCGATCTACCTGGTGGAGTACGGCCGTGGCGGCCTCGCCCGCGCGGTCACCTTCTTCGTCGACGTCATGACGGGCATCCCGTCGATCGTCGCGGGTCTGTTCATCCTCAGCCTGATGCTGATGGCCGACATGCAGCCCTTCGGTTTCGCCGGCTCGCTGGCCCTGGCCATCCTGATGATGCCGGTCGTGGTCCGCTCCACGGAGGAGATGCTCAAGCTCGTACCGAACGAGCTGCGCGAGGCGTCCCTGGCGCTCGGTGTGCCCAAGTGGCGCACGATCCTGAAGGTGGTCCTGCCGACCTCCATCGGCGGCATCACCACGGGCATCATGCTGGCCATCGCCCGTATCGCGGGCGAGACGGCGCCGGTCCTGCTGCTGGTGTGGGGCAACTCCTTCATCAACAACAACCCGTTCTCGGGTGCCCAGCAGGCGCTGCCGCTGTACATCTACCAGCAGTACTCGCAGAGCTCCGGTTCCACGGCGGCGTACGACCGCGCCTGGGCGGCCTCGCTCACGCTGATCGCCTTCGTGATGATCCTCAACCTGGCGGCCCGCGGCATCGCCCGCTGGAAGGCCCCGAAGACTGGTCGCTGACCGCGGCCCCTCAGCGACTGACGGAAGTAGTGAAGTAGTAATGGCCAAGCGAATCGATGTAAGCGGACTGACCGCGTACTACGGCTCCCACAAGGCGATCGAGGACATCTCGATGACCGTCGAGCCGCGCTCGGTGACGGCGTTCATCGGGCCCTCCGGCTGCGGCAAGTCGACGTTCCTGCGCACCCTGAACCGCATGCACGAGGTCACCCCGGGCGGCCGCGTCGAGGGCAAGGTGCTGCTCGACGACGAGGACCTGTACGGCACCGGGGTCGACCCCGTCTCGGTGCGGCGCGAGGTGGGCATGGTGTTCCAGCGCCCGAACCCGTTCCCCACGATGTCGATCTTCGACAACGTGGCCGCCGGTCTGCGTCTGAACGGGAACTACCGCAAGAGCGAGCTGAACGACATCGTCGAGAAGTCGCTCAGGGGCGCGAACCTCTGGAACGAGGTCAAGGACCGGCTGAACAAGCCGGGCGCCGGGCTCTCCGGCGGTCAGCAGCAGCGGCTCTGCATCGCCCGGGCGATCGCGGTGGAGCCGAAGGTGCTGCTCATGGACGAGCCGTGCTCGGCGCTCGACCCGATCTCGACGCTCGCGATCGAGGACCTGATCGGTGAGCTCAAGGAGCAGTTCACGATCGTCATCGTGACGCACAACATGCAGCAGGCGGCGCGTGTCTCCGACCGCACGGCCTTCTTCAACCTCGCGGCGGTCGGCCAGCCCGGCCGGCTGATCGAGATCGACGACACGGAGCGCATCTTCTCCAACCCGTCGGTCCAGGCGACCGAGGACTACATCTCCGGCCGCTTCGGCTGATCCGGCGGTACGGCGTCTCCGCCCGGCTCGGCCGAGCCGGCGGTGGCACAGAACTCCTCGCGGTGCTGCATGGCGGTGCCACCGCGAGGGCGCGAAGGGCCCGCCCCTGTCACCGGGGGCGGGCCCGCTGCGTTCGGCTCGTGCCGCGACCCGGTCGGCCGGGGGGCGGAGGAGCCGGGGCTCCGTCGGCTGGAAGGCGAGGGAAGGCGAGGGGAGGGGCCGTGGTGCGGTCGGCTGGAGGGCTCGTCCGGCTGCGGGGTGAGCCCGTCGGTCGCCCGGCTCAAAGCCGGGCAAGGGAAAGCCCACCCCCTCGGAGCGAGGAGGTGGGCTCGGGGGAGGCCGGGTCAGAGGACCGTCAGCTTCACCAGGCCGAAGGCCAGCGCGGCGACCAGCGCGGCCGCCGGCATCGTGATGAACCAGCCCAGGACGATGTTCTTGGCCACGCCCCAACGGACGGCGTTCACGCGCTTGGTGGCGCCGACGCCCATGATGGCGGAGGTGATGACGTGGGTCGTGGAGATCGGCGCCTTGAAGAGGTACGCCGTACCGAACATGATCGACGCGCCGGTCGCCTCCGCGGCGAACCCCTGCGGCGGGTCCAGCTCGATGATCTTGCGGCCCATGGTGCGCATGATCCGCCAGCCGCCCGCGTACGTGCCGAGGGACATCATCACCGCCGAGACCAGCTTCACCCAGACCGGGATCGGGTCGCCGAAGGTCTCGTGGCCGGCGATGACCAGGGCCATCACCACGACACCCATCGTCTTCTGGGCGTCCTGGAGACCGTGGCCGAGCGCCATGCCCGCCGCGGAGACCGTCTGGGCTATGCGGAAGCCGCGCTTGGCCTTGTGCGGATTGGTCCGCCGGAAGAGCCACATGATCAGCAGCATGACCAGGTAGCCGACGATCAGGCCGACGACCGGGGACAGGAACATCGGGATGATGATCTTGTTGACGACGCCGTCCCAGTGGACCGCCGTACCGCCCGCGAGCGCCGCCCCCACCAGGCCGCCGAACAGCGCGTGGGAGGAGGACGAGGGCAGACCGAAGTACCAGGTGACCAGGTTCCAGGCGATCGCGCCGAGCAGCGCGGCGAAGAGGATGCCCAGCCCCGCCCCGCCCGACGGCGTCTCGATCAGTCCCTCGCTGACGGTCTTGGCGACCCCGGAGCCGA
The DNA here is from genome assembly GCF_053598955.1 of Streptomyces sp. NPDC001056. Lineage (NCBI taxonomy): Bacteria > Bacillati > Actinomycetota > Actinomycetes > Kitasatosporales > Streptomycetaceae > Streptomyces > Streptomyces sp. NPDC001056. The sequence goes on from NZ_JBSFLI010000003.1 coordinate 25,096, forward strand.
GGAACGCGCCGGCGAGGTTCATCACGGCGGCCATCGCCAGTGCCGCCCGCGGGGTCAGCGCCCGGGTGGAGACCGAGGTGGCGATCGCGTTCGCCGAGTCGTGGAAGCCGTTGGTGTACGTGAACAGGAGCGCGACCGCGACGGTCACGACCAGAGCCAGGGTGTCCATCGACGCCTCAGGACTCCTTGACGGCGATGGTCTCCACCGTGTTCGCCACGTGCTCGAACGCGTCCGCCGCCTCTTCCAGCACATCCACGATCTGCTTGAGCTTCAGCACCTCGATCGCGTCGTACTTGCCGTTGAACAGGTGCGCCAGCAGCTTGCGGTGGATCTGGTCGGCCTGGTTCTCCAGCCGGTTGACCTCGATCCAGTACTCGGTGAGGTTGTCCATCGTGCGGAGGTTCGGCATCGCCTCCGCGGTCAGCTCGGCCGCGCGGGCCAGCACCTCGATCTGCTGCTCGACGCCCTTCGGCAGTTCCTCGACGTTGTAGAGGACGACGAGGTCGACGGCCTCCTCCATGAAGTCCATGATGTCGTCCAGGGAACCGGCGAGGGAGTAGATGTCCTCGCGGTCGAACGGCGTGATGAACGAGGAGTTCAGCTGGTGGAAGATCGCGTGCGTGGCGTCGTCACCTGCGTGTTCCGCTGCCCGCATACGCTCCGCGATCTCGGCTCGGGCGGAGGAGTCCGCCCCGAGCAGTTCCATCAGGAGTTTCGAGCCGGTGACGATGTTGTCCGCGGATGCGGCGAACATGTCGTAGAAGCTCGTCTCCCTGGGGGTCAGACGAAAGCGCACGTGGGGTCCTCGGGGTGCTTCGGTTTCGGTCAGGCTGATGCTAGGCGCATCATCCGGCCACGGCTATCGGGCCGCCCTCCAGTGTCGCGCATCGAGCAGAGCGATCATCACGGGGGCGTACCAAGGCCCCCATACCCAGCAAAATTCGGTACCATATACCCAGTAGGGGTATGCCGGGCGTTATGTCCCCCCGTATGTGACCGAGAACACCCGCCCCGAGATGGAGGCCCGCTATGACGACCACCGAGGCCGGCGCGACGGCACCCTCCGGGCAGACGGAGTGCGCCGATCACGCCACGCACGGTTACCACAAGCAGAAGGACGAGCACCTCAAGCGGCTGCGCCGGATCGAGGGGCAGATCCGGGGTCTCCAGCGGATGGTGGACGAGGACACCTACTGCATCGACATACTCACCCAGGTCTCCGCCTCCACCAAGGCGCTCCAGTCCTTCGCGCTCCAGCTGCTGGAGGAGCACCTTCGGCACTGCGTGGCGGACGCGGCCCTCAAGGGCGGGGACGAGATCGACGCCAAGGTGGACGAGGCGACGAAGGCGATCGGGCGGCTGCTGCGCACCTGAGGAGCCCGGACGCCTCAGCCGTCGCGCCCCTGCCGTTCCACCCGTAGCACCTCGTCGATGCTCTCCAGGCTGAGCCGGTCCTCGGCGGCCGAGGCCGCGATGATCAGCTCGCCGCACAGCTCGATCTCGGCGAGGGCCACGTGGTCCTGAACCGCCGTACCGCCGACCGCCGCCACCCGCCTCACCTCTTCCCTGACGTCACCGAACTCCTAGGGTAGGAGGCGGTTTACCCACCGCGCATGGCACGGACGGGCTACTTGAGTGGGGGCGTCCGGGACTAGTGCCGGGCCGGAAAGTGGCTGATTTCAGGCCCCTCCGGTGCCCGCGTCCTCCGCGATGCGCCCGGCGTAGATGTCCCGCTGGTGCGGCAGGTCCACGACGGCGGAGGCGCCGAAGTCGTACAGCAGGGTGGTCGAGGTGACGGCGACCGGGGTCTTCTGCCGGCCGTTGACGAAGCTGAAGCGCTGGCGCAGTTTGACCAGGCGGCCCTGGTCGTCCAGGTAGGCGTCGAAGGGCACTTGGGTCGTGGCGAACCCTTTCGCCGCCGCCTCCAGGGACTTTCCGACGTCCGCGGGCGCGTACCGGGCCGCGTCGGCCAGGTCGGCCGTGCCCTGGTAGTGCCGGACCGGAGTGCCGCCGACCTCGGCGCGGCCCACGTAGCTCGCCCGCCGGGTGCCGCGCAGCACCACGGCGGCCGTGTACGGATCGGTGACGCCGCCGGTGACGAGATTGCCGTCGGACAGCGTGGCCGTCTCCACCCGCACCCACTTGTCGGCGGGCACCCCCGCCCCCCGGTTCTTCATGAACAGGGCGCCGGGTGCGAGGAGTTCGGTGAGCGGGCGGTGCTCGGCGGCACCGGTCGGGTCCGCGGGGAGCACGACGGTCAGCCGGCCGAGCCGGTGGACGTAGTCGTAGACCCCCTTGCCGCGGATGGTGACCCGGGTGCCGCCCGTGGCCATCTCCATGGCGGTGCCGGCCTTGGAACTGCCCGCGTCGGTCAGGGCGCCGGCCGCGCCGGTCAGGAGGGTGAGCGGATCGCCCGCGCCGCTCCTGACGTCCTCGGCGGGGAGCCCGAGGTCCGAACAGCCGCCGGCGCCCGCCCCGAGGACGAGCATGAGGCCCAGCGCGACGGCCGCTCTGCCCGGGTGCGCCTGTCTGTACTGCCGCCGTTCCATCGCCCTGCCTTCCCCCAGCCGGTACGTCCGTTACGGCCCCCCTGTCGTCCGGTTAACGACGAGTAGGGGACTGCCGTCACGCTCTGCCCTTGGCTTCTCGGTACGGTGGACGGCGTGGCGCAGCAGGACTCGCGGGAACCGGACCATCTGACGACGACGACCGAACAGGGCCGCTTCTGCGTGGCCCGCTGCACCTGCGGCTGGCGCGGCCCGGCCCGCAGGGCCCGCAGCCAGGCCAGGACGGACGCGGCCGAGCACGAGAACGGATGAGTTCTAGCGGGGGGCGTCGCCGATGGCCGCGAGGGCCGGGGTGATCAGGTCCTTGTCCCGGGGGTGGGTCAGACGGTCGCGGGCCTCGGCGGGGGTCAGCCAGAGCAGTTCGCTGACCTCGTCGTTGGGGGTGAAGGCGCCGCCCGTCGACTCCGCCGCCCAGTACGTGACCTCCTTCCTGCGGCCCGCGTGGTCGAGGTAGCGCGAGGTCGGCAGGCTCGGGCCGAGCCGGCAGGTGTGGCCGGTCTCCTCCGCCACCTCGCGCAGCGCCGCCGCGGGGGCCGTCTCGCCCCGCTTCAGCTTTCCCTTGGGCCAGGACCAGTCGGACCACTTGGGCCGGAACACCAGGGCCAGTTCCACCTCTCCGGAGGGAGAGCGGCGCCACAGCACGCAACCCGCCGCCAGCACTGGGGTGTCGGTCATGCCGTCTCCACCGGGTCGCGCTGCCAGGCGCGTTGGAAGGCGAACCGGGCCGCCTCCACCTCGTGGCGCTGGTCCGCGTGCAGGACGCCGAGGGCGTAGGCCGTGGCGGGGGCGATGCGGGGGGTGCGGGCGGCCTGGGCCGCGGCGGCGGCCGCCTCGGAGGCGTCGCGGTGCCGGTCCAGGGCCTGGCCCGCCGTCAGCAGGCGTACGTCCACGGGGACGTCGCCGTGGAGCACCTCGCGGGCGTAGCGGTGCAGCCGCAGCAGCAGCCGGACCTGGTGCCAGGGGCCGTCCTGGGGGTGCGGGGACGGGTCCGGGGACAGGCCGTGGATCAGCGCCTCCGCGTTGTACGGGTGGCCCGCGGTGAGCAGCGGCAGCGCGGTGACGGCGTCCGTGAGCCGCTCCTGCGCGGCACCGGCCAGCGGGCGCAGGTCGGTGGTGGGGGCGGCGGGGGTGAGGGGGACCTCGCTGGCCAGCACGGCGACCTTGTCGGCGACGGCGTGGAAGCGGCTGGAGCCCAGGGCCTGGAGGGCGGTGGAGTGGGCGCGGGTCCGGGCGAGGGTGAGCTGGCGCTCCAGGAGGGCGCCCGCCTTGGCCGCGCCCACCGTCAGAGTGCCGCGTTCCGGCGTGCTCGTCGCCGGGCCGCCCCCGGGCGTCCCCGCGCCCCCTCGGGCCGCCCGGCCGCCCACGGCCGGTTGTGCCATCACCTGCTCGGGGAACGCCGCCGCCCCCGACAGCCGGTGCAACGCCTGCAACAGCCTCTCCAGCCGCGCCTCGTACGCGTGCTCCAAGGCCAACGTCCCCGACAGCCAGGCCAGTTCCGGCCGCATCGACTCCGACCAGGCCGGGTCGAGCAGGGGCCGGTACGTGTGCAGGCTGCCGCTGACGCGGCGGGCCGAGCGGCGCAGCGCGCGGGCCGCGTCGACGGACTCCTCGCCGGTGCCCGCGGCGCCCCCGGTCTCCCGGTGCAGCCGCAGGGCGCGCAGGAACTCCGTCGCCTGGGTGCGCAGATAGCCCGCGAGGGCGTCCCCCGTCACCACCTCGGCCGTGGGGTCCTTCGGGTCAAGGTGTTGCTGTGCCACGCCGGCGCCTCCGGGCGTCTATGAGCATCTCCTGGATGTTGCGCAGGGGTTGGCCGTCCGCGTCCGTCGCGTGCCGTGTCCACTCGCCGTCCGGGCCGAGGTGCCACGACGCGGTGGAGTCGGACATGCCGGTGTCCAGCAGTCGGTTGAGGGCCGCGCGGTGGCCGGGGTCCACGACCCGCACCAGGGCCTCGATCCGCCGGTCGAGGTTGCGGTGCATCATGTCGGCGCTGCCGATCCACACCTCGGGCTCGCCGCCGTTGCCGAAGGCGAACACCCGGGAGTGCTCCAGGAAGCGGCCGAGGACGGAACGGACCCGGATGTTCTCCGAGAGGCCGGGGACGCCCGGCCGGATCGCGCAGATGCCGCGGACCCAGACGTCCACCGGCACGCCCGCCTGGGCGGCCCGGTAGAGGGCGTCGATGACGGCCTCGTCCACCATCGAGTTGACCTTGATGCGGATGAACGCCGGGCGGCCCGCGCGATGGTGCTGGATCTCCTTGGTGATCCGCGATATCAGGCCGTCCCGCAGGGACTTGGGCGCGACCAGCAGGCGGCGGTAGGTCTCCCGGCGGGAGTAGCCGGACAGCCGGTTGAAGAGGTCGGAGAGGTCCGCGCCGACCTGCGGGTCCGCGGTGAGCAGGCCGAGGTCCTCGTACAGCCGGGCGGTCTTCGGGTGGTAGTTGCCGGTGCCGACGTGGCTGTAGCGGCGCAGGGTCTCGCCCTCCTGGCGGACCACCAGCGACAGCTTGCAGTGCGTCTTGAGGCCGACCAGGCCGTAGACGACGTGGCAGCCGGCCTCCTCCAGCTTCTTCGCCCACTTGATGTTGGCGTGCTCGTCGAAGCGGGCCTTGATCTCGACCAGCACCAGGACCTGCTTGCCGGACTCGGCGGCGTCGATGAGCGCGTCCACGATCGGGGAGTCGCCCGAGGTGCGGTACAGGGTCTGCTTGATCGCGAGGACGTCCGGGTCGTCGGCGGCCTGCTGGAGGAAGGCCTGCACCGAGGTGGAGAAGCTGTCGTACGGGTGGTGCAGCAGCACGTCCCGCTGGCGCAGCGCGGCGAAGATGTCGGGCGCGGAGGCCGACTCGACCTCGGCGAGGTCGCGGTGGGTGCCCGCGACGAAGCTGCGGTACTTCAGCTCGGGCCGGTCGAGACCGTGGATGCGGAACAGCCCCGTCAGGTCGAGCGGGCCGGGCAGCGGGTAGACCTCGGCCTCGGAGATCTTCAGCTCGCGCACCAGCAGGTCGAGGACCTCGCGGTCGATGGACTCCTCGACCTCCAGGCGCACCGGCGGCCCGAAGCGGCGCCGCATGAGCTCCTTCTCCAGGGCCTGGAGGAGGTTCTCGGCGTCGTCCTCCTCGACCTCCAGGTCCTCGTTGCGGGTGAGCCGGAAGGCGTGGTGCTCCAGCACCTCCATGCCCGGGAACAGCTCTTCGAGGTGCGCGGCGATGACGTCCTCGACGGGGACGTACCGGCCCGGGCTGGACTCCAGGAAGCGCGAGAGCAGCGGCGGCACCTTCACGCGCGCGAAGTGCTTGTGGCCGCTGACCGGGTTGCGCACGACGACGGCCAGGTTCAGGGACAGGCCGGAGATGTACGGGAACGGGTGGGCGGGGTCGACCGCCAGCGGCGTGAGGACCGGGAAGATCTGGTGCCGGAACAGCGTGAACAGGCGGGCCTGCTCCTTGTCCGTCAGCTCGCTCCAGCGCACCAGGTGGATGCCCTCCTCCGCGAGCGCGGGGGCGACGTCCTCGTGGTAGCAGGCGGCGTGCCGCGCCATCAGTTCCCGCGAGCGGGCCCAGATCATCTCCAGGACCTCGCGCGGCTGGAGCCCGGAGGCCGAGCGGGTGGCCACGCCGGTGGCGATGCGGCGCTTGAGGCCGGCGACCCGGACCATGAAGAACTCGTCCAGGTTGCTGGCGAAGATCGCGAGGAAGTTGGCCCGCTCCAGCAGGGGCGTGTTCGGGTCCTCCGCCAGCTCCAGGACGCGCTCGTTGAAGGCGAGCCAGCTGCGCTCCCGGTCCAGGAAGCGGCCCTGGGGCAGCGGGGCGCCGTCGGCCTGGGACTCCTCGTACGCGTCGAGATCCGCGTCGATGTCCGGTGCCAGGCCGGAGACCGCGGAGGTCACGGTGTGCGGCCGGTGCGCCGCGATGGAGCCCACGGGGGGCTGCGGGTGCTGTGCCTCTGCCTGGGTGTCTTGCTGACTCATGAACCCATTCTTCCGCGCGACCGGCATCACGGGCGCGTCGGAACGCGCGGGCGGGATCGTCACGGTCCCGTTCCCCGCGGGCCCCCCGGGGGGCGGCGAAGGTTCTGGCACGACGGGTTTCATTGGCCGAGCGTCGCAAGTCCGTCTGAATCGATGGTTACGGAGACATGACGTGCGGGATAGCGCGGGGCGGCTCCCGGGGGTCCGCGTCGCGAAGACGACGGAAACCGTACCGGCTCGGGCGCCCTCGCGCGGGCTCGTACGGGACCGCGAGCCGCGGTGCGGGACCGTACGGCAGCGTACGGTCCCGCACCGCGGCGGAGTAGGGCCTCATGGCCCCGTCCGGGGAGCGCCTCAGCCCTCCGCGGCGCGCAGGGGCCCCGTCTGCCGGCGCAGGGCCAGGAAGCAGCCGGCGACCAGCAGCCCGGCGACGGCCAGGACCAGCGCGGTGGTGGTGAGCTGGAGCCCCCAGAGGTGGGAGACGGGGTGGTAGGTGTTGTAGCGGCCGGTGAAGTGCGCGTACGCCGCCTCGCACGACGCGGTGGAGTCGCACGACGGAGGCGGCACATGGGCGCCGGAGCCGGTCACCATGCCCTGGTCGACCACCAGGCCGTCGCCGAGGAAGCCCTGGTCCAGGGTGCTCAGCCGGGTCACCGGGGGCCACAGGTGCGGCAGTGCCAGCTCGGCCAGCCCTCGCACACCCCCTGTCACCAGCACCCCGACGACCAGCGCGAGCAGCGTCCGGCGCAGCAGCAGGCCCGCCAGGGCTCCGGCGGCGAGCCCGGCGAGGGCCAGGGCCACCACGACGGGGCCGCCCGCGTGCAGGGTGAAGCGGTCGTACCACTCCTTGGCGGAGTCGATCCGGCCCTGGCTCGCGGCCCAGGCACGGTGGTGCAGCCAGCTCAGCAGGCCCGTGCAGACGGCGACGCCGAGCGCCGGTACGGCCAGCCGCACCGCGAGCCAGCGCGCCGGGGAGGTGGCCTGGGTCCAGGCGAGCCGGGCGGTGCCGGACTCCAGCTCCCGGCCGGTCAGCGCGGCGCCCGCCCAGGCGGCCACCAGGAAGGGCAGCACGTTCAGGGCGACGGTGGCGTAGTTGTAGTAGTCCTTGTAGCGCAGGATCGCGTCCTGGTGGTAATCGCAGCGCTCGGTCATGCCGCAGTCCCGGAACTGCCGCCAGCTCTGGGCCGCCGCGTCCAGGAGCGGGCCGTCGAGGGCGATCAGCAGGGCGGCCAGGAGGAGCCACAGCGCGGCCCAGGTGTACAGCGCGGGCCGGTGCAGGCGCAGCAGCCAGCGGGTCTGCCGGGGCCGGTCGACGGGCGCGGCGGTCAGGGGTACGGCGCTCACGCGGCACGCTCCTCGGTCGGGTTCGGTGCGCCGGGGGCGCGCAGATGGGCGAGGACCAGTTCCTCCAGCGAGGGCGCGGTGGTGCGCCAGTCGCCGGCGAGCGGCCCGGCGGGGCGGATCAGCGCGGTGAGCTGGCGCCCGGTGACGCGGGACTCGACCACGGTGTGCGGGCCGAGGTCGGCGCTCGCGGCGGCGCCGCTGACCCGCAGATGGGCGTCGAGCAGCTCGTCGATCTCGCCGGCCAGCCGGATGCGGCCGCCCGCGACCAGCAGCAGGTGGTCGCAGGAGTCCTCCAGCTCCGCGATGACGTGCGAGGACAGCACGATCGTGGTGCCGTGGCGGGCCGCCTGGCCCATCAGCGTGCCCATCAGCTCGTGTCGGGCGAGGGGGTCGAGGTCGGCCATCGGCTCGTCCAGGAGCAGCAGTTCGGGGCGCTTGCCGAGGGCGAGGGCGAGCGCGACCCGGGTGCGCTGGCCGCCGGAGAGGGCGCGGACCCGGGCGTGCGGGTCCAGGTCCTTGACGACGTGGCCGGCGACCGCCGCGTCCCACCGCCCGGGGTTGAGGTCGGCGCCCATGAGCAGCGTCTCGGCGACGGTGAGCTGCGGGTACAGGGGCTTGTCCTGGGCGACGTGACCGACCCGGGGCCGCGCCTTCGCGGGGCTGGTCCCGAGGACGGTCAGGCCGCCCTCGGTGGGGGCCGTGAGCCCGGCGGCGAGGGACAGGAGGGTGGACTTGCCCGCTCCGTTGGGGCCCACGACGGCGCACACGCGCCCCGTCGGCAGCCGGAACGCGCAGTCCCGCAGGGCCCAGCCGCCCCGGCGGCCGAACCGTTTGCCCAGAGCGTCGGCCCGCAGGGCCGTGTCGCTGCTCATGACGGATCTCCCTGGAAGTACTTGTCGAGTACGGCGGTGAAGAGCGCGGCCACGTCGTCCCGTTCGAGGCCGGCCGTGCGGGCCCGGTCGGCCCACTCCTCCAGCTCCGCGCGGAGCGGGGAGTCGGCGGGGGCGGCGCCCAGCGATCTGCGCACGAAGGTGCCGAGCCCGCGCCGCGCCTCCACCAGGCCCTCCCGCTCCAGCTCGCGGTAGGCCTTGAGGACGGTGTTGGGGTTGATGGCGGTGGCCTCGACGACCTCGCGGGCCGTCGGCAGCCGGTCCCCGGGGCGCAGCAGGCCGAGGCGCAGGGCCTGCTTGGTCTGCTGGACGATCTGGACGTACGTGGCGACACCGCTGTGCCGGTCGATGCGATAGTCGACCACGCGAGCACCACCCTTTCACTAATTGAGTAGTGAAAGGGTGGTGCAAAGAAGGGGCGGCCGTCAACACGGCCGCCCCCTATGGGTCCCCGAGAGGCTTATGTCACGTCTCGGTGCGGTACATCAGGTCCGTCTCGTACGTGCGGAAGCCGAGCCGCTCGTACACCGACACCGCGGCCTTGTTGTCGGCGTCGACGTAGAGCATCGCGGTCGGCAGGCCCTGTGCGGCGAGGTGGCGCAGCCCGATGGTGGTGAGGGCCTTGCCGAGGCCGCCGCCCTGCTCGCCGGGGCGGACGCCGAGCACGTAGACCTCGCCGAGGCCCTCCTCGGCGTGCACCTTCGTCCAGTGGAAGCCGATCAGCTCCCCGCGCCGCTCGGCGAGGAAGAACCCGGCCGGGTCGAACCAGGGCTGGGCCTTGCGGTCGTCGAGGTCGCGCTGGGTCAGCGAGCCCTGCTCGGGGTGGTGGGCGAACGCGCCCGCGTTGACCGCGAGCCACGCGGTGTCGTCCTTGCCGGGCTCGAAGGTGCGCACGCCCACGCCCTCGGGCAGCTGCGGCTCGGACAGTTCGAGACCGGCCAACTCCCGGCGCATCTGGCGCAGTTCGCGGAACAGGGTCAGGCCGAGCACCTGGGCGAGATGGCGGGCGGCCGGGTGCCCGCCGTGCGCCCACACCCGAAGGCGCTTGCCGGAGGCGGCGAGCAGGGCCGCGCCGAGCGCGCGGCCGTGCCCGTGCCCGCGGTGCGCGGGGTGGATGACGAGTTCGGCGGCCGGCGCCTCCACCGGATCGGTGTCCTCCAGCTGGGCGTAGCCGACGAGTTCGCCGTCGGTGGTCAGCAGCAGATGCGAGACGCCCTCGCGGGCTCCCCCGCGCAGTTGCAGGCGGCCCTGCTCGGACACCGGCTGCTGCCCGTCGACCCGCGCGGCCTCGCCGAGCAGGGTGAGCACGGCCTCGGCCTGGTCCGGGGTGAGCGCGGAATGGGTCTCGATGGAGCGGGCGGGAAAGGCCCGTACGGTGTCGTCGCTGCTCATGCGTACGAGGGTACGGGGCGCACGGGGAACGCGGGCAGAGGCGCCCAGCCCGTCGTGCGGCGGCCGAACAGGGCGGTGGCCGCGACGCGGGCCCGGCGGCGACGCCGTACCAGCGACCGCGGGCGGCACCGCCGCCGGTGCGCGGCCCGCGGTGGCGCAGCGGGGGCGCCCACGCCCCGGACGACCGCGAACCGCACGAGCGTCCACGGGCGTTGGCCGGCCGGCACCGGCGGCGGGCGCCTCGGCGTGGAGCGCGACCTGCCGGGCCGGCGCCTGCGGACGCCGGGGATCGAGGCGGAGGACGGTCCGGTCCGGCTCCTCGGCGGGCGCCTTGTCCCCGGAACAGACGGGCGGTGGGCCACCGGACCGCGCGGGGAACCTCCGCGGGCGCCGGCCGTACGGCGGTCCGTGCCGGCTCGTCCGGCTCGCGCGGGAAGGCGGGCGGGGCGTAGCCGTGCCGGTGCTCGGGGCGAGCCGGATCGCCTCGCGCGGCCCGCCCCCGGGCTCCGGGAAGCGGTCGGCGGGCTCGGCGAGGTGCCTGGGGGCGGAGGCGGGCCGGGCGGGCAGGGCCGGCCCGTCGCCCGCGCCATCAGCCACCGCGCCCGGACGTCCCGGGCGCGTGCCGCGTGCGCCGCCGCCACCTCGGTGACCGCGTCCGCGGATCAGGGGGGATCACCCGGCGTGCCCGACCTGCGGAGGGCCGCCGGGACCGGCCGCGGCTATCCCGTCGCCTCGGCGGTGGCTGCTTCCGCGGGTGGTGGCACCGGTGCCCCCGGCAGTCGTACCGTCGCCACCGAGCCGCCGCCCGGTGCCGGGGTCAACGAGACGTCGCCGCCCGCCTGCTGGACCGTGCGCGCGACGATGGAGAGGCCGAGGCCGGAGCCCGGCAGGGCGCGGGCGCTGGGGGAGCGCCAGAACCGGTCGAAGACGCGCGGGAGTTCGTCCTCGGGCACGCCGGGGCCGTGGTCGCGCACGGTGAGCACACCCTGGGTCAGCCGGACCTCGACGGTGCCGCCCTCGGGGCTGAACTTCACCGCGTTGTCGAGGATGTTGACCACCGCGCGCTCCAGCGCGGACGGCTCCCCGACCACGAACCAGGGCTCCAGGTCCTCCGTGATCGTCAGCTCCGGACCGCGCAGCCGGGCGCGGCGCAGGGCCGCCTCCACGGTGTCCTGGAAGGGCACCACCTGCATCCGTTCGCCGCGCTGCCCCTCCGAGCGCGACAGTTCCTGCAAGTCGCCGATCAAGGAGGCCAGTTCCGTCATCTGCGCCTTCACCGAGGACAGGAGCGCCTTGCGGTCCTCCGGGGGCAGCGGGCGGCCGGTCTCCTCGCTGCGGGTGAGCAGCTCGATGTTGGTGCGCAGCGAGGTCAGCGGGGTGCGCAGCTCGTGCCCCGCGTCCGCGATCAGCCGCTGCTGGAGCTCGCGGGAGCCGGCCAGCGAGGCCGTCATGGAGTTGAACGACCGGGAGAGCCGGGCCACCTCGTCCTCGCTGTCCTCCTCCACCGGGATCCGGATGGTCAGGTCCTCGGTGCGGGAGACGTGCTCCACGGCCTCCGTCAGCTTGTCCACCGGACGCAGCCCGGCCCGGGCCACCGCGAGCCCCGCGGCCCCCGCGCCCAGGACGCCGACGCCGGAGACCAGCAGCAGCACGAGCGCCAGGTCGTTGAGGGTCCTCTCGGTGTTCTTCAGGGGGACGGCGATCATCATGGCCGCGCCCGGATACAGCTGGGGGCCCACGTTGGTGTCGATCACCAGCGGCATGGTGAGCACCCGGACGTCGTTGCCGTTGGCGTCCGTGCCGTTGCGCAGGATGCCGTCGCCGTGGATCACGGCCTCGCGGACCACGGTCCGGTCGACGGCGGTGGTCTTCACCATGCCCGCGGAGTCGCTGGGGACACAGGCCGTGCCGTCCGGCTTGACCAGCTGGCTGTAGACGGTCTCATGGGTCCGCAGCACGCCGTAGGGCGAGGTGTCGGCGGGCTTGTGCGGACACGCGGCGAGCAGGTTGTACACCGTCTCCGCCGCCGGACGCGGCGCCGTTCTCCGCAGGTCGTTGTCGATCTGCTCGTACAGCTTGCCCTGCACGATGAACCAGCAGGTCACCGACACCGCCGCCACCGCGAACGCCACCGCCGCCGCGACCAGCCCGGCCAGCCGGGCCCTGATCGGCAGCGAACGGTAGCGCCGTACGACCCTGTTCACTCGGCGCCGCCCTGCCGCAGCACGTAGCCGACGCCCCGCACGGTGTGCACCAGCCGGGGCTCCCCGCCCGCCTCGGTCTTGCGGCGCAGGTACATCACGTACACGTCCAGCGAGTTGGAGGACGGCTCGAAGTCGAAGCCCCAGACCGCCTTGAGGATCTGTTCCCGGGTGAGGACCTGGCGCGGGTGCGCCATGAACATCTCCAGGAGCGTGAACTCGGTGCGGGTCAGCTCGACCTGGCGCCCGCCCCGCGTGACCTCCCGGGTCGCGAGGTCCATGCGCAGATCGGCGAAGGTGAGCGCCTCGTCCGCCTGGGCGGCGGAGACGGCCCCCGCGTACGAGCTGCGCCGCAGCAGGGCGCGGATGCGGGCGAACAGCTCGTCCAGCTCGAAGGGCTTGACCAGGTAGTCGTCGGCGCCCGCGTCCAGGCCGGTCACCCGGTCGCCGACCGTGTCGCGGGCGGTGAGCATGAGGATCGGCAGGGTGTTCCCGCCGCCGCGGATCCGGCGGGCCGCCGTCAGACCGTCCATCCGGGGCATCTGGATGTCCAGGACGACCAGGTCCGGCTTGTACGCCGCGGCCTTCTCCAGCGCGTCCGCGCCGTCGACGGCGACCTCGGTGTCGTATCCCTCGAAGGCGAGACTGCGCTGGAGCGCCTCGCGTACGGCCGGCTCGTCGTCGACGATCAGGATGCGCTGGGTGTCACGGTCGCCTTCGGCGGGGCTCATGCTCGTGATTCCTTGTGGAGGTGGGTCGGCGGGTCCTGTGGTGGGGATTGTCCGTGTTCGGGTTTTTCGGGTGTCTTGGTGACGGTGTCCTACAGCCTCCCATGGTGCCGGGCCGGGAGGCACGGGCGCCAAGGGTCAGGCGCCGAGGGCCGCGAGACCGCGCATCGCGGTGAGCCGGTGCAGCGGCACCTTGTGGCCGCGGCGGTGCCGCCGGTCGGCGGAGCTGCGGCGCAGCCCCATCAGCTGGGGGACGTGCGCCGGGATGATCTCCGCGACGCGGGGCTCGGGCGCGGCCGGCGCGTGCAGCCGACGCGCGACGGCGAGGGCGATGGTGACATCGGCCGGGCCACGGCCCGCTTCCTGGTGGAAAACCTGCTCGATCATGATGTTCCTCCAGACAGTGCGAGTGACGCTGAAAGGCCCTGACGGCCCTAGTTCCGCCCGCCCGACCGCAGCTTGGCCAGGTCGGACTTGACCGTGTTGACGGGGATCGCGAAGCCGAGGCCGATGCTGCCCGCGTCCGAGGACGAGGACGCCTGCTGGCTCGACGAGTACATCGCGGAGTTGATGCCGATGACGTTCCCGGCCGCGTCGATCAGCGCGCCGCCGGAGTTGCCGGGATTGAGGGAGGCGTCCGTCTGGATCGCCTTGTACGTCGTGGTGGACGAGCCGGTGTCGCCGTTGAACTGGCGGCCGCCGAACTGGAACGGCCAGCTTCCGTCGCCGCCCTGGCCCTGCGCCTGGCCCTCGTCGGTGGGCACGGTGACGTCCCGGTCGAGGGCGGAGACGATGCCGCTGGTGACGGTGCCGGTCAGGCCCTCGGGCGAGCCGATCGCCACGACCGAGTCACCGACCTGCACCCCGCTGGAGTCGCCGAGGCTCGCCGCCTTCAGGCCGGAGGCGCCCCGCAACTTGATCAGCGCGAGGTCCTTGGAGCTGTCGGTGCCCACGACGTCGGCGGTGTAGCCGTGCCCGTCGCTGGTGCGGACCTTGACCGACTGCGCGCCCGCGATGACGTGGTTGTTGGTGACGATCTCACCGTCGGAGGCGATGACCACGCCGGAGCCGGTGGAGGAGCCGCCCGCGAGGGTGGCGTTGACCTCCACCACGCTCGGGCTGACCGCGGCCGCGATGGCGGCGACGTCGCCCTTCTTGCCGGCCGGCACCACGGCGGTGCCGGTCCCGGTGGCGGTCACGCCGCTCTTGCCGGTCAGCTCCTGGAAGCCGTACGCGGTGGCGCCGCCGACCGCCGCCGCGACGATCGCGACCGCCGCGAGGAGGGCGACGGAGCTGCGGGTGCGCTTCCGCTCGGGCTCGGGCTCCGGCAGGGGCGCCGTCGCCGCGGGCTCGTACGGCGGCGGGGGCGGCCACTCCGGGTGCATGGGAGCGGAGTAGTAGCCGTACTGCTGACTGGACGAACCCCGCGGGTCCTCGTCCTCGTACTCGCCGCTGCGGCGGAAGCTCTCGGTCATGCAAGAAGCGTCCCCGGCGACCATGAGAGCTTCCTGAGTGCTCGCTGAGAAGCCCGGCAGAACCTCGTTTGCCCGATATAAAGACGCCTCTGGGCACTCGGGAGGCGGCTCTCACGGGCCTCTCGGACCGTGATGTCGGGCCGCTCGGCCGACGACGTTGTCAGTCCCCGCAGCCGCAGGAGGCGCGCACCACGAGCCGGGACGGGAACGTCTTCAGCCGCTCGCGCCGGGACCCGGCCACCCGCAGCCCGTCGTCCAGCACCAGGTCGACCGCCGCCCGCGCCATCGCCGAACGGTCCGAGGCGACCGTGGTCAGCGGCGGATCGGCGAACGCGGCCTCCTTGATGTCGTCGAAGCCCGCCACGGCCAGCTCCCCGGGCACGTCGATGCGCAGCTCGCGCGCGGCTCGCAGCACCCCGATCGCCTGGTCGTCGGTGGAGCAGAACACCGCCGGGGGCCGCCGGGGCCCCGACAGGATGTCCAGGGCCACGCGATAGGCGTCGTACCGGTTGTACGGCGCCTCGAACAGCCGGCCCTCGGTGCTCAGGCCCGCCTCGGCCATGGCCCGCTTCCAGCCCTCGACGTGGTCGGAGACCGGGTCGCCGACGGCCGGGGTGTCCGCGGTGCCGCCCATGCACGCCACGTAGGGGTGGCCGTGCTCCAGCAGATGGCGCACGGCGAGCTGGGCGCCGCCGAGGTCGTCCGTCACCACGGCGACGTCGTCGATGGCCTCGGGGCGCTCGTGCAGCAGCACCACGCGGGCGTCCCAGGCGTCGATCTCGGCGGCGGCCTGGTCGTTGAGCGCGTGGCTGACCAGGATCAGGCCGGAGACGCGCATGCCGAGGAAGGCCCGCAGATAGTGGACCTCGCGCTCGGCGATGTAGTCCGTGTTGCCGACCAGGACCATCTTGCCGCGCTCGGCGGCGGCCTGTTCCACGGCGTGCGCCATCTCCCCGAAGAAGGGCTGGCGGGCGTCCGGGATGATCAGCCCTATGAGGTCGGTGCGCCGCGACGCCATCGCCTGGGCGACCCGGTCGGGGCGGTACCCCAGTTCCTTGATCGCGGCGAGGACACGCTCGCGCGTGGCCGGGGCGACCGGCCGGGGTCCGTTGTTGATGACATAACTGACGACGGCGGTGGAGGTCCCCGCCAGCCGCGCCACGTCATCCCGAGTCACCTTGGCCACGCGCGGAGTCTACGCGGATTGACCAGGGACGGGCAGGGCGTTTCACACCCTGGTCGCCCCGTCGGCGTCCGTGGCCGCCGTCCTCCGCGCTTGGTGCGCGCGTTACGCGCGGGGAACCGGCGGGAAACCGTCGGAAGGTGTGGAGGGATCAAGCGTCCGCGTGGACCTCGGGCTCGGCGGGCGCGGCGGCTTCGTCCGTACTGTCCGCCTTGGCCTGGTTCGCCTTGGCCTTGGCCTCCTCCGCGGCCCGGTCGCCCTTCTCCGGGGTGACGAACCGGTAACCGACGTTCCGTACGGTGCCGATCAGCGACTCGTGCTCCGGGCCGAGCTTGGCCCGCAGCCGCCGTACGTGCACGTCCACGGTCCGGGTGCCGCCGAAGTAGTCGTAGCCCCACACCTCCTGGAGCAGCTGGGCGCGGGTGAAGACCCGGCCCGGGTGCTGGGCGAGGTACTTCAGCAGCTCGAACTCCTTGAAGGTCAGGTCGAGGACCCGGCCCTTGAGCTTGGCGGAGTACGTCGCCTCGTCCACGGAGAGGTCGCCGTTGCGGATCTCCATCGGCGAGTCGTCGTGCGTGAGCTGCTGGCGCCCCATGGCGAGCCGCAGCCGCGCCTCGACCTCCGCGGGGCCCGCGGTGTCGAGCAGCACGTCGTCGATGCCCCAGTCGGCGGTGACGGCGGCGAGGCCGCCCTCGGTGACGACGAGGATCAGGGGACAGCCGGGGCCGGTGGAGCGCAGCAGCTGGCACAGGCTGCGCACCTGCGGCAGGTCGCGGCGGCCGTCGACCAGGATGACGTCGGCGCCGGGCGTGTCGACCAGCGCGGGCCCCTCGGCGGGAGCGACCCGCACGTTGTGCAGGAGGAGGCCGAGAGCCGGCAGGACCTCCGTCGACGGCTGGAGGGCGTTGGTCAGGAGCAGCAGAGAACTCATACGTCTGGTTCCTCCTCGGTCCCTGCGAGAACTGTGCGGACGGGCACTGCTCTGCGTTCCCGAAGGCCCGTACACCGGCGGACGCCGAGGCGCCTCGCTCCGTATACAACGCTTCCGAAAGCACAAAAGGACCCGGTGGCTACGCTGCCCGAGTCCTCTGCCCAGCAGAATAGCCCACATGAGCAACCGCCCGGCAGGTCATGTGGCACGTTCCACCGTACGTCCGGATGCCGAGACAGGCAGACCAGGTCCTGTCCGGACATATCTGCGCACGGCGGACGGCGTCCCGGTCGACGTCGTATACGACCCGGGGGCGGCCGTATACGACCCCGGCGTCCCGGTGCTGGTGATCGCGCACGGCTTCACCGGGGACGTGGACCGGCCGCACGTCCGAAGGGTGGCGGCCGGGCTTTCCCGGCACGGCGCCGTCGTCACCTTCTCCTTCCGCGGCCACGGGCGCTCGGGCGGCCGCTCCACGGTCGGCGACAAGGAGGTCCTGGACCTGGCCGCCGCCGTCGGGTGGGCCCGCGGCTTCGGACACGAGCGGGTGGTGACCGTCGGCTTCTCCATGGGCGCCTCGGTGGTCCTGCGGCACGCGGCGCTGCACCCGGGCACGGCGGCCGCGGTGGTCGCGGTCAGCTCGCCCGCCCGCTGGTACTACCGGGGCACCGCCCCCATGCGCCGGCTGCACTGGCTGGTCACCCGCCCCGAGGGCCGCCTGGTCGGCCGCTACGGCCTGCGCACCCGCATCCACCACCGCGACTGGGACCCGATACCGCTCTCGCCGGTCGAGGCGGTCCCCCGGATCACCCCCACCCCCCTGCTGATCGTGCACGGCGACCGTGACGGCTACTTCCCGCTCGACCACCCCCGCATGCTCGCCGAGGCCTCCGCCGGCCACGCCGAACTGTGGCTGGAGCCGGGCATGGGCCACGCGGAGCACGCCGCGGACGACGCCCTGGTGGACCGCATCGGGGACTGGGCCGCCCGCCGCTCCGGCTAGCCTGGCTCCGTTACTTACTTACTTTTCCAGCCGTCGACGTCCGCCCGCGTGCGTCGACCGCCGTCGATTGAGGAACCAGATGCCCCAGGTCACGGTACGCTACTGGGCCGCCGCCAAGGCCGCGGCCGGTGTCGCCGAGGAGCCGTACGACGCGGCGACCCTCGCCGACGCGCTCACCGCCGTGCGCGCCCGGCACCCCGGTGAACTCACCCGCGTGCTCCAGCGCTGCTCCTTCCTGATCGACGGCGACCCCGTCGGCACGCGCGCGCATGAGACGGTACGGCTGGCCGAGGGCGGCACGGTCGAGGTGCTCCCGCCGTTCGCAGGAGGGTG
Source organism: Streptomyces sp. NPDC001056 (assembly GCF_053598955.1). Classification (NCBI taxonomy): domain Bacteria; kingdom Bacillati; phylum Actinomycetota; class Actinomycetes; order Kitasatosporales; family Streptomycetaceae; genus Streptomyces; species Streptomyces sp. NPDC001056. The sequence goes on from NZ_JBSFLI010000003.1 coordinate 43,113, forward strand.
AGTCGATGACCGACCAGCCGTATCAGGGCGGCCCCTACGAGGGCTACGACCCCTACCAGCAGGGCGCCCCCGCCCCGGGCCGGCAGGACTGGCCGGGCCATCCCTCCGCCCAGGGGGGCTACGACCCGCAGGACACCCAGCAGTGGCAGGGCCGGACCTGGGAGACCCAGACGCATGCCCCGGTCCAGGCGGCGGACGCGACGGCGTATCTCCCGCCGGTGACGGACCATCCGGGGCGGGGTTACCAGCAGGAGCATCAGCAGCAGGCGTACCAGCAGTACCAGCCGGGGTTCGCCGGGTCCCAGGGGCAGGGGTTCACCGGGGCGCAGGCCCAGCCCCAGCCGATGGCGCAGCCGCAGCAGCAGACGGGCCGGCCGCAGCCCCAGCCGATGGCGGGACCCGCGCCGGTCGCCGCGCCCGCGGCCCCGGCCGAGGGCCGCGCCGGCGAGGGGCCGTCGGCTGACGGGCCCGCCTACGGCCCCGCGACGCTCGCCGGCAATGCCCGGATCACCGACGCGCAGCGGGCCCGCCTGGAGGGTCGTTCGCCGATCATCGAGCCCGGCATGCAGCCGGCGCTGCTCACCGCGCTGCTGGGCCTGCTCCTGGCCGGCACGGCGGGCCTCGGCTCGTACGTCCTGGTCGTCCCGCTGGTGCTGCTCCAGGCGGTGACGGCCGCGGGCTGGTTCCGGCTGAACGGCATGTGGCCGGCCCGGCAGGGCATCGCGCTGGCGTTCGCGGGCGGCCTGGCGGCCGACGCGGCGGTACTGGCCGCGGGCCGGGACAACGCCCCCGCCGCGATCCTCGGCACCCTCGGCGCCTGGGTCCTCCTCTGCCTGGTCCTCCAGCTCCGCTCGCACGCCTCGCCGGACGAGCGGATGTACGGCCTGATGGCGACGGTCGCCTCCGCGGCCCTGGCGATCCTGGCCACCGGCTACCTGGGTGCCGACCCGCACGCGACCGCGGTCGGCGCGGCGGCGGTGGCGGTCGCCGCGCTGGCGCGCGCGCTGCCCCTGCCGACCCCGGCGTCGGTCGTGGTCGCCCTGCTCGCCGCCGCGGGCGCGGGCATCGCGGCGGGCGGCATGACCGGCCTCGGCGCCCGGGGCGCCCTGCTCGGCGCGCTGGCCGGTGCCTGCGCCCTGGTCGGCCACCGCGTCGCCAGCTACGACTACCCCTCCCGCTTCGTCCACTTCACCGCGGGCGTCGCCCTGCCCCTGTCGGCGGCGGCGCCGGTGGTGTGGGCGCTGGGCAGGGTGCTGGGCTAGTCAGCCGAAAGGGCCGCATCCCCGCCTGGCGTCCAACCCAGGGGATGCGGCCCTTTGCCCTTTTCGGGTCCGTCAGACGGCGATCGCGACCTCCGCGAGCCCGCCCTTCTGCGCGACGACGGTACGGTCCGCCGTCGCGCCCGGCACCAGTGCCCGCAGCGTCCACGTGCCCTCGGCCGCGTAGAAGCGGAACTGACCGGTCGCGGAGGTCGGAACCTCCGCGGTGAACTCGCCGGTCGAGTCGAGCAGACGGACGTAGCCCGTCACCGGCTCGCCGTCGCGGGTCACCTGACCCTGGATCGTGGTCTCACCGGGCTTGATCGTCGAGGCGTCGGGGCCACCGGCCTTCGCTCCGCACATGCTGTTTCTCCAGAAGTCGCTTGGGGTCGCTTACTTGTTGGCGCCGAGCTCGATCGGCACGCCGACGAGGGAGCCGTACTCGGTCCAGGAACCGTCGTAGTTCTTGACGTTCTGGACGCCGAGCAGCTCGTGCAGCACGAACCAGGTCAGGGCCGAGCGCTCACCGATGCGGCAGTAGGCGATCGTGTCCTTGGCGAGGTCCACGTTCTCCGCGGCGTAGAGCTCCTTGAGCTCGTCGTCCGACTTGAACGTGCCGTCGTCGTTGGCGTTCTTCGACCACGGGATGTTGCGCGCGGTCGGGACGTGGCCCGGACGCTGCGACTGCTCCTGCGGCAGGTGGGCCGGGGCGAGCAGCTTGCCGGAGAACTCGTCGGGGGACCGGACGTCGACCAGGTTCTGCGCGCCGATCGCCTTCACGACGTCGTCGCGGAAGGCGCGGATCGCGGAGTTCTGCGGCTTGGCCGTGTACTCGGTCTTCGCGCGCTCGGGAACCTCGTCGCCGGCGACCAGCTCGCGGGCGTCCAGCTCCCACTTCTTGCGGCCGCCGTCGAGGAGCTTCACGTTCTCGTGGCCGTACAGCTTGAAGTACCAGTAGGCGTAGGAGGCGAACCAGTTGTTGTTGCCGCCGTAGAGGATCACCGTGTGGTCGTTGGCGATGCCCTTCTCCGACAGGAGCTTCTCGAAGCCCTCCTGGTCGACGAAGTCACGGCGCACCGGGTCCTGGAGGTCCTCGGTCCAGTCGATGCGGATCGCGTTCTTGATGTGGTTCTTCTCGTAGGCGGACGTGTCCTCGTCCACCTCGACGATCGCGAGGGTCGGGTCGTCCAGGTGCTCCTGCAGCCAGTCGGCGTCGACCAGGACGTCGCTGCGACTCATGCTCTTTCTCCTCCGGGGCAGTTACGGCGGGGCGTGCGGGTACGAAGGGGCGCGCCCGGGATGCGGGCGGCGCACGGGTGCCCAGCAGGGCAGGGGTGAAGACGCGGAAGCGGGACTTCCGCTCAGAAGGGGCGACAGAGCATGGCGGCAACGCGGCACAGGTCGACTGCCCGCCGCTTCGTGAGATCCGCCTGTCGCTTCATGACCTCGATCGTAGGGACGTGAGGGCGCGCGTGTCACCGGCGTGTCGTATGTCGAGACACGATCGTCCGAATGGCGGGATGAGAAAAGCGCCCGGTGGCCGCCGCGGGGGCCTCCGGACGCTCGGGCGTGCCGTCGCATCTACGGTACGGACATTGCCGTCTCGCCAGTCGGACGAACGGCGCTCGCCGGGGTGCTTCGCGGGCTCCTACCCGGCCAGCTTGACGTCCGAACCCCGCACGCTGATCTTCACGCCGTCCGCGGCGGCCTCCACCTTGTCCAGCTTGATACCGCCGGGCAGTTGGTCGACGACCTGCTGGAAGTCGGTGATCGTCCGGACGCGGTCCTCGGCGAGCCCGAGACCGGCGACCGAGGGGAGGGAGTCGGCGTGCACCTCGACCTTGTTGTTCACGACGCTCACCGTGCTCAGGACGGAGACCGTGCGGTCGACGGGGATGGCGCCGGCGACGGTGCCGTTGACCTTGACCGCGACCTTGATCTTGCCGTTGCCGCCGTCGGAGAGGCCGACGACCTTGGCCCGCACACCGAGGCCGATGTCGGTGGGCTGCGACTTCGCGGTCTTCATCAGCTCGTCGTACGAGATGGTCGCGGTGCCGGTCGCGCTGGAGGCGGTGGCCGAGCTGTAGTCGCCGGAGAAGGAGACGCCCTTCATGTCGGCCTTCAGGTCGTCGATGCGGATCGTCTTGCCGGCGTCACCGGTGGCCGCGTCGTAGCTCTTGATCCCGATCTCGACGTCGTCCAGCGAGCCGCCGGCGACCTGGGTGAGGAACGGGAAACCCTTGATGTTCACGTCCGGCGTCGCCGCGAGGTTCTCCGACGACTTCAGCTTGTCCGCGGCCTCACTCTGGGCGAAGTGCACCGCCACCCGGTCCACGATCACGAACAGCCCGCCCAGGACCACGACGATGATCAGCAGTATTCGCAGGGCGCGCATGTGGTGTTTCCCCCCGGTCGGCATAGGTCACGGCTACGCAACGGTAACGCCGCGCGGCTTCGGGGAGGGGAATTGTGGATCAGTTGTGACAGGCTCCGCAGCCGCCCACCGCGGTGGCGCTGAACCGGAGTCCCGGTCCTACCCTGGATGCATGTACGCACGGCGACGTCACGTGTACTTCGCCATGATGGGGATCTGTATAGGGCTCTTCGTGCTGGCGTGGGGAGTCGTACGGATCTGGTCCGTCCCGGCGGCCGTCGGCATGTGCGTCGTCGCGATGGTGATCCCGCCGGTCGCCGCGATGATCGCGAACCGGCGGGGGCCGGAGGACCGCTGGTGGGACGATCCCTCCGGCGATCCCCAGTCCGACGAGTGGTGGGACGAACTGGACGGCAAGAAGCGCCCGCGCTCCTGAGGGGTAGCAGCTCCTGAGGGGCTAGTAGACGAGCGCCTGCGTGTCGTCGGCCAGCGCCTCCTGGACGAACACCTGCGCGCCCGCGATGCGTACGCCCTCGATGACGTCCTTCTCCGTGATCTCCCGCCGGGCCGCGCACTGGGTGCACAGCGTGACGCGGCCGGCCGCGAGGACGGAGTCGATCAGATCGGGCAGCGGGGCCGCGTGCGGCAGTTCGAACTCGGCGGCCCGCCCCGGCAGCGCGAACCAGGACGACTCCCCGGTCAGCCACAGGGACACGTCGACCCCGCTGGCCACGGCCACCGCCGCCACCGTGAACGCCTGCGAGCAGCGCTCGGGGGCATCGGCCCCGGCCGTCACCTTGATCACGAGCTTCTTCGCCATGCGGGAAGCGTAGCCCCCCGTACGGCCGCGCTCGGACCGCTGCCACGGCGATCGCCACGAGCCGGCTCGCCAGGCTGAGCACGGTCGGCGCGCCGCTCACGAAAGCGCCGTCGACCCTGCGGGCGCGGTGCCGGCGACGCGGTACGCCGCCGGGGGCGGGCGCCTGCGGCAGGCGCGGCGTGGCGATGGCGGACCCGTGAGAGGGCCGTCTCGGAGGGGGCCGGGTCCGCCCGTGGGAGGGCCCGGCCCGCCCCGGTACGGCTGAGGGCCACCTCGGAAAGAGAGCCGGTGCCCGGCCGCGTAAGCTGGGGGCGGCTCTGTCGTATGCCCACCCTCGCTCAAGGAGCACCCGTGGAGATCTTCTTCGAAACCCTGCTGGTCCTGGTCTGCGTCGGCGTGCTCGCCTTCGCCTACCTGACCGTGAAGAAGCTGTACCAGGGCCAGCGCTGACCCTCCCACCAGGAAAGCTCCGCTCATGATCGAGATCCCGTCCGACCTGCACAAGGACCTCGTCCCGCTCGCCTTCCTCCTCGGCGACTGGGCCGGCGCTGGCGTGCACGACTTCCCCGGGTCCGAGAAGTGCAACTTCGGCCAGGAAGTCACCTTCACCCACGACGGCCGGGACTTCCTCGAATACCACTCCCGCACCTGGGTGCTGGACCACGACGGCAACAAGATCCGCCCGCTGGAGACCGAGTCCGGCTTCTGGCGGATCGACGCCGACCGCAAGGTCGAGGTCACGATGACCCGGGACGACGGCACCATCGAGATCTGGTACGGCGAGATGGCGCACAAGAAGCCGCAGATCGACCTGGTCACGGACGCCGTCGCCCGGACCGCCGCCGCGCAGCCGTACACCGGCGGCAAGCGGCTGTACGGCTACGTCAAGAGCGACCTCATGTGGGTCGGCGAGAAGCAGACCCCCGAGGTCGAGCTGCGCCCCTACATGTCCGCCCACCTGAAGAAGGTCGTCACCCCCGAGGACGTCGAACGCTGGGCCAAGGCCCTGCCGGACGACATGCCCGACGACGGGATCGCCTTCTTCAAGTAGGCCGCCCGAGCCGGTCGGACAGGCTCTCCGTGCGACGGGCGTGGTTCTAGACTCGTCGGTGTGGTGAGCACCGACTGGAAGAGCGACCTCAGGCAGCGCGGTTACCGGCTGACTCCGCAACGGCAGCTTGTCCTCGAAGCCGTGGACACCCTCGAACACGCGACCCCCGACGACATCCTCGTGGAAGTGAGGAAGACGGCGTCGGGGGTCAACATTTCCACCGTCTACCGCACGCTGGAGCTGCTGGAGGAGCTGGGCCTGGTCAGCCATGCCCACCTGGGGCACGGTGCGCCGACCTACCACCTCGCCGACCGGCACCATCATCTGCACCTGGTGTGCCGTGACTGCGAGAGCGTCATCGAGGCGGACGTGAGCGTGGCGGCGGAGTTCACCGCCAAGCTGCGGCGGCAGTTCGGGTTCGACACCGACATGAAGCACTTCGCGATCTTCGGCCGGTGCAAGGACTGTTCCCTGAAGAGTTCAACTACCACGTCGTAGGCTTGCCCGTATGAAGAGCCCACTGCTGTCCCTGCCCGGCGCCGTCCCCGCCGAGGGCGTGGACGAAGGCGTCGCCGCGCACTACGGCGACCTGTTCCGCGAGCAGCGCGCACTCGCCGACGGCGCCGGATTCGTCGACCTCTCGCACCGCGGTGTGATCACCGTCGGCGGCGAGGACCGGCTGAGCTGGCTGCACCTGCTGCTCACCCAGCACGTCAGCGAACTGCCCGCCGGCCAGGCCACCGAGGCGCTGATCCTGTCGGCGAACGGGCACATCGAGCACGCCCTGTACCTGGTGGACGACGGTACGACGGTGTGGGCGCACGTCGAGCCGGGGACGCGGGACGCGCTGGTCGCGTACCTGGAGTCGATGAAGTTCTTCTACCGGGTCGAGGTCGCCGACCGCACCGCCGACTTCGCGGTCGTGCACCTGCCCGCCGGCTCGATCGCCGAGGTGCCCGAGGGGGTCGTCGTACGGGAGACGGCGTACGGCCGCGACCTCTTCCTGCCGCGCGCGGACCTGGAGTCCTTCGCGGCGACGCACGGGCCGGCCGCGGGCCTGCTCGCGTACGAGGCGCTGCGGGTGGAGGAGCACCGGCCGCGGCTCGGGTTCGAGACGGATCACCGGACGATCCCGCACGAGCTGGGGTGGATCGGTACGGCGGTGCACCTCCAGAAGGGGTGCTACTGCGGGCAGGAGACCGTCGCCCGCGTCCAGAACCTCGGCAAGCCGCCGCGCCGGCTCGTCTTCCTCCACCTCGACGGCAGCGATGTGCACCTGCCGGCGCCGGGCACGGAGATCCGCCTCGCGGACGAGGGCCCCGACGGGCGGAAGATCGGTTTCGTCACGTCGTCGGTCCGCCACCACGAGCTGGGGCCGGTGGCGCTCGCCCTGGTCAAGCGGAACGTGCCGGTCGACGCGAGGCTCCTGGCCGGGGACACGGCCGCGGCGCAGGAGGTCGTGGTCGAGCCGTAGTCCGCCCGGCCGCGACCGCTCTACATCTCCAGCAGCACCGTGAACGGCCCGTCGTTCGTCAGCGACACCCGCATCTTCGCGCCGAACCGCCCCGTCGCCACCGTCGCGCCCAGCGCCCGCAGCTGGGCCACGACCTCCTCGACCAGCGGTTCGGCGACATCGCCCGGTGCCGCCGCGTTCCAGGTGGGGCGGCGGCCCTTGCGGGCGTCGCCGTAGAGGGTGAACTGGCTGATGACGAGCAGCGGGGCGTCCATGTCGCTGCACGAGCGTTCCTCGGACAGCATCCGGACGGACCAGAGTTTGCGGGCCAGCTGGGCCGCCTGTTCCTTCGTGTCCGTGTGGGTCACGCCCACGAGGACGCACAGGCCCTCGCCCTCGATCGCGCCCACCGTCTCGCCGTCCACGACGACGCTCGCGCCGTCCACTCTCTGCACCACCGCTCGCATGCGGACCATGATGCCGGGTCCCGGAAGAACGGTCACAGGCGGACCCTTATGGAACCCTTACCGCCCATCTGGGGCTGTTCGGGGGCACTCGGTCCCATACTGTGCGCGGGGGGTGGCACGATGCTGTCACACGCCGGTCGAGGGGACGGTTCGAACCACATGAGCACATCCAGCACCAGCGAGCTGCCGGCCCCGCAGGGGACGTACCGGCCGCCCGTGCAGCGCGCCGACGAGCCGAAGGGCCTGGTGCCGCCGGCCCCCGAGCTGCCCCGGCTGAGCCTGCCCGAGCTGCGCGCGCTGCGTCGCGACGCCCAGCGCGACGAGGCGGATCTCAGCTATGTGCGCCGCCTGTTGCAGGGCCGGATCGACATCCTGCACGCGGAACTGGCCCGCCGCGGCCGCGCGTCCGTGCCCGCGCCGCAGGACGCCTCCGTGGTCGAGCGGCTCGCGGAGATCCTGCGCGACGCCCCGGCCCGCCAGCGCTCCTCGGCCCGCCATGTCACCGTCGGCACCCCGCGGGGCGAGGAGGTGCGACGGCTCGCGGCCGAGATGCTCGGCGAGGTGGAGCTGAGTGATCTCACCGCCCGCACGGATCTCGAACTGTCCGCCGCACTGGGCCGGCTGGTCCGCTACGAGCAGGAGGTGTCCCGGCGGCGGCAGCGGCTCCAGCACACCGCCGACGGGTGCAGCGGGGAGATCGCCCGACGCTACCGGGTGGGCGAGGCGCAGGTGGACGACCTCCTGGTGTGACGAGACCGAGGGGCGGAAATCGGGAGGACACCGGGCGGTTCGGATGCCTACGGTGGGCCCATGAACGACGTCCGCACCGCCACCGAAGCCGACTTCGACGACTGGCAGCGCGCCCTGGCCGTGGGGTTCACCCAGCCCCCGGCCCTGGCCCGTGAGCAACTCGACGCCCGCCGCAGGAAGTTCGTGCCGGGGCGGTATCGGGGGGCCGTCGACGGCGGCCGCTGGGTGGCCACCTTCCGCTCCTTCGAGCAGGAGCTGACCACCGTGGGCGGCGGCACGGTCCCCGCCGACGCCATCAGCGGCGTGACCGTCAGCCCGACGCACCGCCGCCGCGGCCTGCTGAGCCGCATGATGGCCGAGGACCTCGCGGCGGCGCGGGAGCGCGGGGACGTCGTCGCCACGCTGCTCGCGGCCGAGTACCCGATCTACGGCCGGTTCGGCTTCGGACCGGCCACCTGGACGAGCCGGTGGACCGTCGAGGTCCCGCGGGCCGGCCTCGATGCGCGCTGGTCGGGCCCGGAGGACGGCGGCCGGATCGAGCTGCTCGACGGCGAGGAGGTGCGCAAGCTGGGCCCGGAGCTGTACGACCGCTTCCGCGTGCAGCAGCCCGGCGCGGTCAGCCGGGACCAGCTGTGGTGGGAGGAGTTCACCGGGGCCCTGCGTGTCCACGCCGAGTTCACCGAGCCGTTCCACGCCCTCTACCGCGCGCCCTCCGGTGAGGCCCAGGGCCTGGTGACGTACCGGTGCGACGACACCTGGACGGGTCAGCAGCCCGATCAGACGGCGCGCGTGCAGCGGCTGTTCGGGACCACCGCGGCGGCCGAGCGCGCCCTGTGGCGCTATGTGTGCTCCATCGACTGGATCACCAAGGTGGAGACCGGCGGCCGCGGTCCCGACGACCTGCTTCGGCACTTCCTGCCCGACCCGCGCGCCGCCCGGATCGTCGACCACGCGGACTTTCTGTGGGTGCGGATCCTGGACGTCGTACGGGCCCTGGAGGCGCGCACGTACGACCGAGAGGGCGCGGTGGTGCTGGAGATCGTGGACGACGCCGGGTACGCCGGGGGGCGGTACCGGCTGGAGGGCTCGCCGCAGGGCGCGTCCTGCACGGCCACCACGGCGAGCGCCGACCTGACCCTGGGCGTCAGCGAGCTGGCGTCCGCGTGGCTCGGCGGTGAGTCGCTGCTGCGGCTCACCGCGCTCGGCCGGGTACGGGAAGAGCGAGAGGGCGCCGCCCGGCAGGCCGACGCCCTGTTCCGCTCGCCCGGGCGCCCGTGGTGCCCGGACGACTTCTGACCGCTCCCCTCTTCCGGCGGCGGCGAACTGTTCATCCGTAGCGAGCTGTTCAGTTGTGGCTGTGCTGTGCGGTCTTCAGTTGTGCACGTCTTCGGTCGTGCCGGTCTTCAGTTGTGCCGTCTTCAGTTGTGGCTGTGCGTGTCGTGTTCAGTTGTCGGCGTCTTCAGTTGTGACTGTGCGCTTCGCCGGCCGTCCCCGGTCCGGGCTCCCGGCTCCCCTCCGGATCGGGGCCCGGTACGGCCAACCACTGGGAAGCTTGACCATGTCAGCCAAGTTGGCTGCCAACTTATCTGTACTTATCTCCGTCGGAAGGCGTCTCATAACCAGCTGTCGGTGAACTGCCTTAAGTTGGCGGGAAGTTGTAGGGTTTGTCCGTGGACCCGGAGCACGCCTCCGCCAGGGGACCCCGCGCGTCCCGCGCGTCCCACCGGGAGATCGCCGACGAGCTGCGCAGCCGGATCAGGTCCGGGAAGCTGCGCCCGGGACAGCGCATGCCCACCCAGGCCGAGCTGGCCGAGGAGTTCGGCGCGGAGCGCGGCGCCGTCCGCGAGGCGCTGCGCACCCTCCACGCGGAGCGGTTGCTCACCGGCGCGACCAAGGGCAGCCCGGCCAGGGTGACGCAAGGGGAGTGGCCGCCGTGGCCGGCCGCGCCGCCGCAGCCCACCGTCGTGGGGCTCGGCCCGCGCGTCGCCGCCGCCTTCGCCGCCCCGCACGTGCGGATCGACGCGCTCTGCCTGACCGCCGTGTCGCTCACGCTGGCCGTCGGCGAGCAGCTGCGGCTGATCCATGCGGGGGAGCTGAAACCGGCCAAGATCGACGTGCGGGTGCTGCTGCCCAGCCGCCGGATCGAGCTGGCCTTCCCGGCCCCGGTGGACCCGGCGGACGCGGACGACGGCGGGCTGCTGCACGACCGCTGGCTGGCGGTGCGCAACGCCCAGGGCATGGTGCTGCGGCAGAACCTGCTGGCCCTGCGCACCACGCACGGCATCGACGTCCGGCTGACCTTCCGCGCCCTGCCGTTCACGCCGCCGGTCAAGCTGTATCTGCTCAACGAGGCGGAGGCGCTGTTCGCGTACTACACCGTGGGGCGCCGTGAGCAGGAGTTCGGCCGGGAGCCCCGCCAGCTCTACGACGCCGACGGCACGCGCTCGATGCTGTTCGCCTTCGCGCCGGAGGCGGGGGAGCGGGACTCCGCGTTCGTGGCGGAGTCCCGGCGGTGGTTCGAGGCGCTGTGGGGGACGATCAGCTCCGACCTGGAGCTGACGTCGTAGGACCGGGTCAGAGCGTGGGGCCCGTCAGGAGCACCGCGAGCAGGACCGCGCCCGCGGAGCTGACCGCCGGGTTCCTGGCCTTGAGGCCGACGCCGAGCAGGAGCAGGCCGAGGGCGCCGGCGGTGCCGTACTTCCACTGGACGAGCTGTTCGAAGCCGAGGACGAGGAGGGCGGAGAGGAGGGCGAGGGCGGGCACGGCGAATCCCCCTTCGGATGCCGATGGAGAAACGGGTGGGAGGCAAAACCTCCGCCAACTTGGAAAAAGTTGGCAACCAACTCTGTTTAAGTTGTCCCCACTTGGTGGCACTACATAAACAACTTTTCAGCAACTCCCCTTAGATGGAGGGAAGTTGTAACGTTTGGTGGTGACCCAGGAGCGCATGGCAGTCAACGGCAGCGGCAGACGCAGCCCCCAGGAGATCGCGGGCGTCCTGCGCGAACGCATGCGCGCCGGGATTCTGCGGCCCGGGGACCGGCTGCCCACCCAGGCCGAGCTGGCCGAGGAGTTCGGCGTCGAGCGCGGCACCGTCCGCCAGGCGCTGCGGGTGCTCCAGCAGGACGGCCTGCTCAGCGGCGTCACCAAGGGCAGCCCGCCGCGGGTCGCCGAGCAGCGGTCCGGGGCCGAGGAGCCCCAGCCGACCATGGTGGCGCTCGCGCCCCGGCTGACCGACGCGTTCGCGGCGCCGCACGTGCGCGTCGACGCCGTCTGCCTGACCGCGCAGAGCCTGATCCCCGCCCTCGGCGAACCGCTGCGCCTGATCCACGAGGGCAAGCTGCGCCCGGAGCGGATCGACGCCCGCATCCTGCTGCCCTCGCGGGACATCAGCCTCGCCTTCCCGGTCTCGGTCGACGCGGGGAGCGCGGAGGACGACGCGGTGCACCAGCGCTGGCTGGCCATGCGCAACGCCCAGGGCCAGGTGCTCCAGTACAACCTCCAGGCCCTGCGCGGCACCCACGACATCGACGTCCATGTCACCTTCAGGGCCCTGCCGTTCACCCCACCGGTGAAGCTCTACCTGCTCAACGGGTGCGAGGCGCTGTTCGCCCACTACATGATCACGCGCCGCGCCGAGCCCACCGACAGCGGGACGCTGGAGATGTACGACGCGGTCGGTTCCGAGTCCCTGCTCTTCTCCTTCGAGCGGCGTGCGGGCCAACGGGACGCGGCGTTCGTGGAGGAATCGCAGAAGTGGTTCGACGCCCTCTGGGAAACCATCAGCTCGGACCTGACACTCTCCTAGTGACTTCTGATACGACTTCTGATGCGAGCGAGATCGAGAAGCTTCGTGTACTGATCACTTCCGCCCGGGTCGTGCTGTGGGACTTCGACGGCCCCATCTGCCGGCTGTTCGCCACGCACAAGGCCGAGCGGATCGCCGCGGACCTGGTGGCCTGGCTGGAGCGGCAGGGCCTGCACGGCCTGCTCACCCCGGCCGAACGGGACACCCTGGACCCCCAGGTCGTGCTGCGCGCGGTGGGCCGCCGCCGCCCCGGCAGCGACCTCGTCACCGGCCTGGAGGAACGCCTCACCCAGGAGGAGCTGCGCGCCGCCACCTCCGCGCTGCCCACCGCCTGGGCCGACCCGCTGATCCGCACCTGGACCGCCGTCGGCGCCCGGCTCGCCGTCACCACGAACAACTCGCCCCGCGTGGTGCGCAGCTACCTGGAGACCCGGGGCCTGACCGCCTGCTTCGCCCCCCACCTGTACGGCCGTACCGAGCACCTGGACCACCTCAAGCCGGACCCGCACTGCCTGCTGCGCGCCCTCGGTGCCCTGGGCACCGCCCCCGCCGCCGCCCTGATGATCGGCGACACCCCCTCCGACCTCGCCGCCGCCCGCGACGCCGGGGTCCCCTTCCTGGGGTACGCGCGCAACGCGGCCAAGGAGAGGCCGCTGCGCGCGGCCGGCGCCGAGCACGTCGTACGGTCGCTGGAACCACTCTTGCGCCTGCTCAGGGGCGGCCACGGGGTCGGTTAGCATGCGGACGCGGCCGGGTCACCGCCCGGCCGCGCGCGTACGCGGGCGCGGGGAGCGGCGAGTGGCCGGGCCCCGGCCGCCGGTTCGGCACAGCCGGGCGCGGTGGACCACCCGTTGGGCTACTCCGCCGCGCCCGGAGGCCGTACCGGCCACCACGGGGGAATAGCGTTTCCCCGGACCTGTCGCCCGACACGTCCTCCCCCTTGAGTGATCGACCCCCGGAGCGGCCAGTGGGCGCACCGTCAGTTCCCCCTACGGCGGCGGGGGAGCGCGCCGGAACCATGCGGACGGACGCCGCCTGCCGTGCCTTCGCGGCGCGCGCCGCGGCCACGGGGGAGACGCGCGAGGGCCCGCGCCACCGCGACCACGTGCTGCCGCTGACCGAACCGCTCGCCGGCCTGCTCGGCCGGGCCCCGGGCACGCCCGTGACCGTACGGCTGCCCCGGCCGGACGCGACGCCGGCCGTGCGCACCTGGGGCGGCGAGGCGGAGATCCTGCGCGCGGTGCACCGGGTGCTGCCGCGGGCGCCGGAGTGCCTGGCGGCCGGGGAGGGCTACCTCATCCACAGCCATGTGGACGGCCGGGTGCCGAGCGAGGGCCCGCCGCCCAGGGACATCGCGGAACTGCTCGCCGCCCTCGCCCAGGTGCGCGGCACCGCGCTGCCGCCCCTGCCCTCGCACTGGCCGCGCAACCACACCGACTCCCAGGGCTTCCTGCGCACCCTCGCCCACCTCGCCGACGACCAGGTCCGCCGCCCCGACTGGCGCGAGTACGGCGGACTGTTCACCGCGCTCGGGGTCCCCGAGGACGCGCTCACCCGGTTCGCGGACCGGGTGCCCGCGCTGACCCGCCGCCCCTACGGCCTGCTCCACGGCGATCTGCGCCACGGCCAACTGGTCGTGCGTGCCGACGGGTTGGGCTGCACCGGCTGGGAACTGGCGAGCTACGGCGACCCGTTGTACGACCTCGCCGTCCACCTCGTACGCGCGCGCCACCCGGAGTCCCGGCGGGAGGCGGTCGTGCACGCCTGGGCCGACGCGGTGGCCCGTTCCCGGCCCGCCGCCGTCGCGGGACTCGGCAAGGACCTGCCCCGCTACCTCGCCTTCGAGCACGCCCAGTCCCTCTACACCGACGTCATCGCGGCCGTCCGGACCCTGGATCGCGCCTTCGACCCGGCGGCCGTGGAGCGGGCCGCCGCGACCGTGCGCGACGCCCTGCGCGCGGCCACCGAACCGCTGCGGCTCGGCCGGGTGCCCGGCGAGCGGGAGATCGAGCGCATCCTGTTCCGGCGCGGCGCCGCCCGGCCCGGCCGGCGCCCCCGCAGCATCGGCTGGACGCCCGACCGGCGGGTGCCCGAACATCCCGACTTCCCGCACGACGCGGTCGCCGACGCCCTGTTCCTGGAGGGCGCCGCCCCGGCCGAGCGGGTCTTCAAGGGCGCCGCGCACCTCACCACCGTGCTCCGGGTGCCCGGCACCGGCTTCCCCGTCGTCGTACGCCGCGAGGTGACCCTCGTCCTGCGCCGCGAGCGCAGCTTCCTCAGCGAGCACGCCGTCCTCGCCGCCATCGAACGTTCCGGGGTGCCGGTCGCCGCCCCCCGCGTCCTCGCCCTCGGCACCAGCCACGCCACCGACCCCGCCCACCGCTACCGCGCCGACCGCTTCGCCGTCCACACCTACGAGGGCGCCCGCGACCTCGGCCGCCGCCCCGACCACCCGGTGGACGGGCTGCGCCCGCACGAGGCGGACTGCCTGGTCGACCAGCTGGCCGCGCTGACCGGCGTCGACCCGGCGGGCATCGACCCGCTCGGCGGCCGCCCCGGCTTCTACGGCTGGCTCAGCGAGCAGCTCGTGGCGCTGGTCGAGGCACTGCCCAGGGAGTCCCAGCAGACGGCCCGCCTCCTCGGCCTGCCCGACGCGCCCCGGCTGCGCGAGATCCTCGCCCGCCACCACGTCACCGAGCGCGCCCCCGCCCTGCTGCACGGCGACCTCAACCCCTGGAACCTGGTGCGCCGCGACGACGGCCCCGCCCTCACCCTCATCGACTGGGAGATGGCCCTGGTCGGGGACCCGCTGTACGAGCTGGTCCGGCACATGCACCTCACCCCGACCCGGCCGGAGATCCGCGACCGCATGTTCCGCCGCTGGGCGGCCCGGCTGGACGCGCGCCACACCCGGAACTGGCAGGAGGACTGGCGGGTCTACCGCTGGATCGAGCTGGTCCGCTCGGCCTACGTCGACCTCGACCGCCTGGTCACCGGATCGAGCCTGGACGCGCCCAACGTGCGGCGGGCCGTGGCGTCCTACGGCATGACGCTCGCGGCGGCGACCGCCTCGCTGGGGCTGTCCGGGCGCCCGCGGGGGCTGCCCCGGCTGGGGCCGGGCTGAGCACTGCGTAGGCTCGGCCCCATGGGTGAGCCGGAGCCGCGTGAGCGGGAGAAGACGGGCCCGCGGGAGACAGACCCGCGGGAGACGGGTCTGCGGGAGCGCAAGCGGCGGCGGATGTACCAGGAGGTCTCGGACACCGCCGTACGGCTGTTCCTGGAGCGGGGCTTCGACGCGGTGTCGGTGGCGGAGGTGGCCGCGGCCGCCGGGATCTCCAAGCCGACCCTGTTCCGGTACTTCCCGGCCAAGGAGGACCTGGTCCTGCACCGGATCGCGGACCACGAGGACGAGGCCGCGCGGGTGGTCGCGGGCGAGTCGGACCCGGTGGACGCGCTGCGCCGGCACTTCCTCGCCGGCCTTGAGCGGCGCGACCCGGTCACCGGGCTCAACGACCACCCCCAGGTGCTCGCCTTCCATGCCCTGCTGTACGGCACCCCGTCCCTGGTCGCGCGGGCCTACCGGCACCAGGAGCGCTCGGAGGCAGCGCTCGCCGAGGCGCTCGGCGGCGACCTGGACGCGCGGCTCGCGGCCGGGCAGATCATCGCCGTCCAGCGGGTCCTCGCCCTGGACAACTGGCGCCGGATCGCGGCGGGGGAGAAGGTCGCGGACGTGGCGCCGGGGGCGGTGCGGGCGGCGGAGCGTGCGTTCGGGGGGCTGGCGGAGGGGCTCCGGGGGATCGCGGGACCGGGGGCGTCGGCCCGGGGCTAGGTGAGACTCGGTAAAAAATGTAACTCGGTAACGTCTTGTCGTACGCTGGACGGCATGACCTCCCACCCCGCCCTCACCGACGCCCTGCGCGCCGAGCGCGCCCACCACGACGACTGCCGGGCCGCCCTCGCCGCGATGGTCGAGGGCGCCGCCGAGCAGGTCGTCATCGGCGAGGACGTCTCCGCCTCCGGCGCCGACGCCGAGGTCCTCGGCCACCGGCTGCGCAGCCAGGCCAAGGCGCTGCGCGAACTCCCGCCGGGGCCGCTGTTCTTCGGCCGCCTCGACTTCGCCGAGGAGCACCCCGAGCACGGCGGGCACCACTTCCATCTCGGGCGGCTGCGGATCACCGAGACCCCCGCCGCCCCGCCCCTCGTGGTCGACTGGCGCGCCCCCGTCTCCCGCGCCTTCTACCAGGCGAGCGTCCGCGACCCGCAGGGCGTGGCGGTACGGCGGCGGTTCGGGTGGGCGCCGGGGAGCACGGGCGCGAGCGCCGACCTCACGGGCCTGGAGGACGAGCACCTGCGACCGGGCGGATCCGAGGGCGGGCTCCGGCCCGGCGGCATCGTCGCCCGGGAGCTGGAGCGCCCCCGGGTCGGTCCCATGCGGGACATCGCCGCCACCATCCAGCCCGAGCAGGACGACCTCGTGCGCGCCGCCCTCGCCGACTCGGTCTGTGTGCAGGGCGCCCCCGGCACCGGCAAGACCGCCGTCGGCCTGCACCGCGCCGCGTACCTGCTCTACACCCACCCCAAGCGGCTCCAGCGCGCCGGCCTGCTGATCCTCGGCCCCAACCGCACCTTCCTCGCCTACATCTCCGAGGTGCTGCCCGCGCTCGGCGAGAGCGGCGTACGCCAGTCCACCCTCCTGGACGAGATCGGTCGCCACCCGGTCACCGGCACCGACCCCCTGCCCACGGCCGCCCTCAAGCACGACCCCCGCATGGCCGAGGTGCTGCGCCGGGCGCTGTACGCGCACGTGAGCACGGACGGCGTGACCGACCTCGCCGTGCCGGACGGCTCCTACCGCTGGCGGGTGCGCGCCGCCGAACTCGCCGCGATCGTCCGGGAGGTGCGCGCGGAGGAACCGCCGTACGCCGTCGGCCGCGAGCGGGTGCGCACCCGGGTGGTACGACGGCTGCGCGAGCTCGCCGAACGGCGCTCCGGGGTGCTGCCCGCCGCCTGGGAACGGCGCATGGAGCACGCCCGGCCGCTCACCGCCCACCTCGACCTGGTGTGGCCGAAGGTCCGCCCGGAGGAGGTGCTGGCCCGACTCCTCACGGACCCGGAGGCGTTGGCCCGGTCGGCCGACGGACTCCTGGAGCCCGGCGAACAGCAGGCGCTGCGGTGGCCGCGCCCGCCCCGCTCGTACAGGTCCGCCCGCTGGTCGGCCGCCGACCTGGTCCTCCTGGACGAGCTGTCCGGGCTGATCGAACACCCCGCGGGTTACGGCCACATCGTGGTGGACGAGGCGCAGGACCTCTCGCCGATGGAGTGCCGGGCCATCGCCCGCCGGGCCGCCTTCGGCTCGCTGACCGTCCTCGGCGACCTCGCGCAGGGCACCGCGCCGTGGGCCGCCCGCGACTGGTCCGCGCAGCTGCGCCACCTCGGCCGGCCGGACGCCGCGGTGGTGTCGCTGACCACCGGGTTCCGGGTGCCCGCGGCCGTCGTGGCGCTCGCCAACCGGCTGCTGGACCGGCTGGCGGTGGCCGTCCCGGCCGCCCGGTCCCTGCGCACCGACGGGGAGCTGACCCTCCACCCGACCGAGGACGTCCTCGCCACCACGGTGGCCGCCGCCCGCCGCGCCCTCACCCGGGAGGGCTCGGTCGGCGTGATCGCGGCGGACGCGGAGCTGCCCGCCGTGGCGCGGGCGCTCACCGGGGCCGGCCTCGACCCGGCCGGCCCCGACGCCCTCGGCGCCCGCCTCGCCCTCGTCCCCGCGAGCCTGGCCAAGGGCCTGGAGTACGACCATGTCATCGCGGTGGAGCCGGCCGCCGTCGCGGAGGCGGAGGAGCGGGGCGCGCACCGGCTGTACGTGGTGCTGACCCGCGCGGTGTCGCGGCTCGACGTGGTGCACGGGCGGCCGCTGCCGTTCTGAACGTCCGCGGGTGGCCGGCCCCGCGTTCACGGGCCGGCCGCTTCCGGTGCCGCGAGGCGCTTTCGGGGCTGTGCCCCGGCCGCTCCAGGGACGATCCTGGACGGTGATGCTGCTCTTCCTCGACGTCGACGGTCCGCTCATCCCGTTCGGGGCGGCGGACCGCGCGTACCCGGTCTACGACGGCCCGTCCGTGCCCGCCGCCGATGCCCCCTGGCCGCCCGGCCCCCGCCCCGCGGCACCGTCACCGGTCCACGTCGGCCACCCCCTGCCGGCCCGCGTCGACCCCGCGCTCGGCCCCCGCCTCGCCGGGCTGGGCTGCGAGCTGGTGTGGGCCACCACCTGGATGGACGAGGCCAACGCCGCGCTCGCGCCCTGGCTGGGACTGCCCGAGCTGCCGGTCGTCCAGTGGCCGGACGAGGACGAGCCGCCCGGCCCGCTGCACTGGAAGACACGGCCGCTGGTCGCCTGGGCGGCGGGCCGGCCCTTCATCTGGGTGGACGACGAGATCACCGGGGCCGACCGCTCCTGGACCGCCGCGCACCACCCGGGCCCGGCCCTCCTGCACCGTGTGGACCACCGGTACGGCCTGACGGAGGGCGACTTCCGGGTCCTGGAGGACTGGCTGGCGGCGGTCTGATCACGCCTTCACGTACGCCGCCAGGTGCTCACCGGTCAGCGTCGAGCGGGCCGCGACCAGGTCGGCCGGGGTGCCCTCGAAGACGATCCGGCCGCCGTCGTGCCCGGCGCCGGGGCCGAGGTCGATGATCCAGTCGGCGTGCGCCATGACCGCCTGGTGGTGCTCCACCACGATGACCGACTTGCCGGAGTCCACCAACCGGTCGAGCAGGGCGAGGAGTTGGTCGACGTCGGCCAGGTGGAGGCCGGTGGTCGGCTCGTCCAGGACGTAGACGCCGCCCTTGTCCGCCATGTGCGTGGCCAGCTTCAGCCGCTGCCGCTCGCCGCCGGACAGGGTGGTGAGCGGCTGGCCGAGGGTGAGGTAGCCGAGGCCCACGTCGGCCAGCCGGCCGAGGATCCGGTGGGCCGCCGGAGTGTGCGCCTCGCCCGCGCCGAAGAACTCCGCCGCCTCGGCCACCGGCATCGCCAGCACCTCGCTGATGTCCCGCCCGCCGAGCCGGTACCCGAGCACCGACGCGTCGAACCGCCGGCCCTCGCACTCCTCGCACGTCGTGGCGACCCCGGCCATCATCGCGAGGTCGGTGTAGATCACCCCCGCGCCGTTGCAGTGGGGGCAGGCGCCCTCCGAATTGGCGCTGAACAAGGCCGGTTTGACCCCGTTGGCCTTGGCGAACGCCTTGCGGATCGGGTCCAGCAGCCCGGTGTACGTCGCCGGGTTGCTGCGCCGCGAGCCCCGGATCGGCGCCTGGTCGACCGACACGACGTCCTCGCCCGCCGGGATCGACCCGTGCACCAGCGAACTCTTGCCGGACCCGGCCACGCCGGTGATCACGGTGAGCACCCCGAGCGGGATGTCCACGTCGACCCCGCGCAGGTTGTGCGTCGTGGCGCCGCGGATCTCCAGCGCGCCGGTGGGCTTGCGCACCGTCTCCTTCAGCGCGGCCCGGTCGTCCAGGTGGCGTCCGGTGAGGGTGCCCGCGGCCCGCAGCCCCGGGAGGTCGCCCTCGTAGCAGACCGTGCCGCCCGCGGTGCCCGCGCCGGGGCCGAGGTCCACCACATGGTCGGCGATCGCGATCACCTCGGGCTTGTGCTCGACCACGAGCACCGTGTTGCCCTTGTCGCGCAGCCGCCGCAGCAGCCCGTTCATCCGCTGGACGTCGTGCGGGTGCAGGCCGGTGGAGGGCTCGTCGAAGACGTAGGTCACATCGGTGAGCGAGGAGCCGAGGTGCCGGATCATCTTCACGCGCTGCGCCTCGCCGCCCGACAGCGTGCCCGTGGGCCGGTCGAGGGAGAGATAGCCGAGCCCGATCTCCGTGAACGAGTCGAGGGTGCCCCGCAGCGAGTCCAGCAGCGGCGCGACGGACGGCTCGGTCAACTCCCGCACCCAGGCGGCCAGGTCGCTGATCTGCATCGCGCACGCGTCCGCGATGTTGATCCCCCCGATCTTCGACGAGCGGGCCGCCTCGGTCAGCCGGGTGCCGTCGCAGTCCGGGCAGACGGTGAAGGTGACCGCCCGGTCCACGAACTCCCGGATGTGCGGCTGCATCCCCTCGCGGTCCTTGGCCAGCATCGACCGCTGGATGCGCGGGATCAGACCCTCGTAGGTCATGTTGATCCCGGCGATCTTCATCCGGGTCGGCTCGCGGTGCAGGAAGTCGGCCAGCTCCTTGCCGGTGTACGAGCGGATCGGCTTGTCGGGGTCGACCAGGCCGGACTCGGCGTACAGCCGGTGGTTCCAGCCGCCCGCCTTGTAGCCGGGCACGGCCAGCGCGCCCTCGTTCAGCGACTTCCCGTCGTCGTAGAGCTGGGTGAGGTCGAGGTCGGTGACGGTGCCCCGGCCCTCGCAGCGCGGGCACATGCCGCCGGTGATGCTGAAGCTGCGCCGCTCCTTCACCTGCTTCCCGGCGCGCTCCACGGTGACCGCGCCGGCCCCGCTGATCGAGGCCACGTTGAAGGAGAACGCCTTGGGCGAGCCGATGTGCGGCGTGCCGAGCCGGCTGAAGAGGATGCGCAGCATGGCGCCCGCGTCGGTGGCGGTGCCGACGGTGGAGCGCGGGTCGGCGCCCATCCGCTGCTGGTCCACGATGATCGCGGTGGTCAGCCCGTCCAGCACGTCCACCTCGGGGCGGGCGAGCGTGGGCATGAAGCCCTGCACGAACGCGCTGTACGTCTCGTTGATCAGCCGCTGCGACTCCGCGGCGATCGTGTCGAACACCAGCGAGCTCTTGCCCGAGCCGGACACGCCGGTGAACACGGTCAGGCGGCGCTTGGGGATCTCGACACTGACGTCCTTGAGGTTGTTCTCGCGGGCTCCGTGCACCCGGATCAGGTCGTGACGGTCGGCGGCGTGGGAGGCGTTGGCGGCGTCCATGCGGGCCACCGTAACCGGGGACGACGCAGGCCCGCTTCTTCGATCCTGACCGGTTCCGGGGCGTGCTCCCGCGGGGCCCCCTAGGCTGCGCGTCCGTGACGGTGTCTTCGAGCAAGGCCATCCCGGACGGAAACGTCTTCCTCCTGCGGCGGGACACCCGCTTCGTCCTCCTCTTCTGCGCGCGGGTGATCTCCGTGCTGGGCAACGGCTTCGCACGCGTGGCCCTCGCCTTCGCGGTGCTCGCGCTGCCGGGCGCGGGCCCGGGCCGGCTGTCGCTGGTGGTGGCCTGCCAGGCGCTGCCGCAGCTGCTGTTCGTGCTGGTGGGCGGGGTGATCGCGGACCGGATGTCCCGCTCGGCGCTGATGGCCCTGGCGGATGTGCTCGGGGCGGGGGCGTACGGCGGCCTGGCCGCGATGGTCCTGACCGGCGCGGCCCCGCTGCCCGCGATGTGCGTGCTCGCCGTCCTGGCCGGCACGGCGACGGCCCTGTTCGCCCCCGCCTCCGAGGGCCTGGTCCCGGTGCTCGTCCCGAAGGAGCGCCTGCAACGCGCCAACGGCCTGCTGCGCATGGGCACCAACACCTCCCTGCTGCTGGGCCTGGCCCTGTCCGGGGTGACCGTGGCGGCGGTGGGCGCGGGCTGGGCGCTCGCCCTGAACGCGGCCTCCTTCGTGGTCAGCGCGGCCCTGACGGCGCGCCTGCGGGTGCCGGCGCGCCCCCGTGGCCGTACCTCCGGCTGGGCCGAACTGAAGGAGGGGTGGCGGGAGTTCTCCTCCCGGCAGTGGCTGTGGGTGGTGGTCGCGCAGTACGCCGTCGTGGTCGCCGCGCTCAACGCCAACGTGGGGGTCCTGGGCCCCCTGATGGCCTCGCAGCACCTGGGCGGCGCGCGCTCCTGGTCGGTCATCGTGGCCGCCCAGGCGGTGGGCACCGTCGCGGGCGCGGGCCTGGCGTCCCGGATACGCGTCCCGCGCCCCCTCCTGGTGGCCGTGCTGTGCACCTTCCCGGCGGCCGTACCGATCGCCCTGCTGGCGGCCTCGGCCCCCGTCTGGCCGACCGCCGCCGCCATGTTCGCCTCCGGCGTCGCGAGCGACGTCTTCGGCGTCCTGTGGATCACCACCATCCACCACGAGGTCCCCGAACAGGCCCTCTCCCGCGTCACCTCCTACGACTGGTTCGGCTCCCTCGCCTTCGCGCCCCTGGGCCTCCTGGTGGCCGGGCCCACGGCGACGGCGGTGGGAACGGGGCGGGCGCTGGCGGGGTGCGCGGCGCTGATCGTCCTCGCGACGGCGGCGGCGCTGCTGTCCCCGCAGGTGCGCACCATGCGCCGCGCGGAGGTGGATTGACGGCTGTCAGCCGGGCCAGGGGAGCACGGTGAGTTCCGGCCATTCGCTCTTCCACCGTGCCGCCTTGGCCTCGTAGACCTCCCGCGGGGCAAGCACCGGGTTGGGCCGGACGACGAGGTCGAACACGTCGGACAGCCCGTGCGGGGCGTAGACCGACCACGCTCCGCCGGGTTCGAGGCGCACCCCGAGACAGCAGGTCGTCGCGGCGAACGAGTCGATGGCGGCCTCCGTGGACACGTACGGCGGGCAGGCCACCCCGAACTTCGCCTCGTACCAGAGGTGGACCCGCGCCTCGTTGCGGATCTCCACCTCGCCGGGCAGCCCGCCGAACACCTCCCGCCCGGCCCTGATCACGGCGTCCTCCGCGGCCCAGGACAGGTCGGAGCGGTCGAAGCAGAACAGGTCGTAGTCCTTGATGCCGTTCGTCGGCGGCCTCCCGGTGACGACGTTCCACACGGTCTGGAACAGGCACCCCGCCGTCACGTACCACCCGGGCAACGCCGGCGCGGCCGCCCGGTCCATCACCTCGACCAGCACCTCGTTCTGCCCGAGCACGTCCCGCAGCGCGTCGGACTCCCCGGCGACCGGTACCCGACCAGGCATCCGCACTCCCTACCGGGCACCGCCGCCCGTCCAAGGACTTCGTGGCTGTCCGGGGTGAACGGCCACTCCCGCACGACCGACCACAGCTCGGGCACGGTCAGCCAGCCGTACCAGGCCACCTCCCGGGCATCGGGCACCACGACGTCCGGCACCACGGCCTCGTGCACACCGAGCCAATGGGGGCTCAGGCCGCTCCGGTTGAGAAACCTGAACAACGGCCGCACCGGCACCAGGACGCCCAACTCCTCGGTCAGCTCCCGGCCCGCGGCCCGCGCGTACGACTCACCGGCCCCCACCGCGCCCCCGACCACGACCTCGTACCATCCGGGGTACCGCGCCAGCCGCTCCGCCCGCCGGTGCACGAGCACCCGCCCGTGCTCGTCCCGGCACACCGTCACGGCGACCCGATGCAACCACCCCTCCCGGACGGCCCGCCACCGATCGGCGACCCCGATCACCCGATCCCGCTCATCGACCCGCGCCACCGGTTCCCCCATCCCGCACACGATGCCAGACCCTCCAGCCGGAAGCCCTCCCTTCACCGCGGCACCCCGCCCGACACGCCGGCGCACTATTGCAAGCACGTGCTTGCAATAGTTAGCGGGGGTGGGGCATGGTGGAGGCATGGCATCACTGAACGTCGGCAATCTCGGTGAGTACCTGCGCGAGCAGCGGCGTAACGCCCAGCTGTCGCTGCGGCAGCTCGCCGAGGCGGCCGGGGTGTCCAATCCGTACCTGAGCCAGATCGAGCGCGGGCTGCGCAAGCCGAGCGCGGAGGTGTTGCAGCAGGTCGCCAAGGCCCTGCGCATCTCCGCCGAGACGCTGTACGTCCGTGCCGGAATCCTCGACGCCGAGCGGGACCGGGACGAGGTGGAGACGCGCGCCGTCATCCTCGCCGATCCCTCGCTGAACGAGCGGCAGAAGCAGGTGCTGCTCCAGATCTACGAGTCCTTCCGGAAGGAGAACGGATTCGGGACCGGCGAACCCGCGGGTGAGGACCGCACGGAGCAGGGAACAGACGCAGACGATGCCGGCTCGCGGCGGACGGCCGGCTGACGCCGGACCAGGGCACCGGGCGCCCGCCGCGAACCACACCACCTCAGCCGAACGCGAATCCGGGAGGACCTGATCACCATGGCCATCACCGACGACCTGCGCAAGACCCTCAGCGACCCGACCCCGCTCTACTTCGCCGCCGGCACCGCCGACCTCGCCCTCCAGCAGGCCAAGAAGGTGCCCGCGTTGGTCGAGCAGCTGCGCGCCGAGGCCCCGGCCCGGATCGAGAAGGTGCGCGGCACCGACCCGAAGGCCGTGCAGGAGAAGGCCGCCGCACGCGCCAAGGAGGCGCAGGAGACCCTGCAGTCCAAGGTCACCGAGCTGATCGGCGGCTTCGACGTCGACCTGAAGAAGCTCGGCGAGCAGGCCCAGGACCTCGCCCTGCGCGGTGTGGGCGTCGCCGCCGAGTACGCGGTCCGGGCCCGCGAGACCTACGAGAAGGTCGCCGAGCACGGCGAGCAGGCCGTGAAGACCTGGCGCGGCGAGGCCGCCGAGGACATCGAGGAACTGGCCATCGCCGTCGAGGGCAAGGCCGAGCCCGTCGAGGTCAAGGACGAGTCCGGCCGGCCCAAGGTCGCCACGCCCGAGGCCGCCGCGGAGAGGAAGGCCGCCGCCAGGAAGGCCCCGACCGCCCGCAAGGCCACCCCCCTGAAGAAGCCCACCCCTCCGGCCAAGTGACGGCGGTGGCACCCACGGGCCGGGCATCTTCGAGGTGTCCGGCCCGTTCCGCCCGTTCAGTGGGTACGGTTGCGGCGTAGGGACCGAGCGGCGGATCACGGACGGTGGCAACCATGCTGATGTTGGGCTTCACGGGATTCATGGGGATCCTGAAGATCGTCCTCATGGCCCTGGCCGCGTTCGCGCTCGTCGACGCCGCGGTACGGCGCGAGGACGCGTTCCGCGCGGCCGACAAGCAGAACAAGGTCTTCTGGCTGATCATCCTGGGCATCGCCCTGGTCGTCAGCATCCTCTTCTCGATCCTGTCCATCCTGCCGATCGCCGGCGCGGTGGCCAGCATCGTCTACATCGTCGACGTCCGCCCCGCCCTCAAGCACGTCACGGGCGGCAAGGGCTTCGGCCGCCGCCGCGGCAGCAGCAGCGACGGCCCGTACGGCCCGTACAACGGCGGCCGCTAGGACGGGGCCGGGCCGGCACCCGGCCGGCCTACGCCGTGCGGTCCAGCAGGACGACGGCCACGTCGTCCGTCAGCTCGCCCCCGTTGAGCCGCCGGACCTCCTGCACCGCGGCCCGCAGCAGCTCCTCGCCCCGCAGCCCCTCGGAGAGCTGCCGGCGGATCATCTCCACCATCCCCTCCTGACCGAGCCGCTCCCCGCCGGCCCCGACCCGGCCCTCGATCAGCCCGTCGGTGTACAGCATCAGGCTCCACTCGGCGCCCAGCTCGACCTGCATCCGGGACCAACGGGCACCGGGCAGCAGCCCGAGCGCGGGACCGTTGTTGTCGTACGGCAGCAGCCGCGCCGGCAGCCCGGGGCGGGCCAGCAGCGGCGCGGGGTGGCCCGCCAGGCACAGCCCCGCGTGGCGGCCGTCCGGCGCGATGTCCACCGTGCACAGCGTCGCGAAGATCTCCTCGTCCGCCCGCTCGTGCTCCAGCACCTCCTGCAGCGTGCCCAGCAGATCGTCCCCGCACAGTCCCGCGAGGGTGAGCGCCCGCCAGGCGATCCGCAGCTCCACACCGAGCGCGGCCTCGTCCGGGCCGTGGCCGCAGACGTCGCCGATCATCGCGTGCACCGTGCCGTCGGGGGTGCGCACGGCGTCGTAGAAGTCGCCGCCGAGCAGCGCGCGGGAGCGGCCCGGACGGTACCGCGCGGCGAACCGCAGCGAGGAGCCGTCGAGCAGCGGCGTGGGCAGCAGCCCCCGCTCCAGGCGCCGGTTCTCCTGCGCCCGCAGCCGGCTCTCGGTGAGCCGGCGCTCCGCGGTGTCGGATCGTTTCCGCTCCACCGCGTACCGGATGGCGCGGCTGAGCAGCCGGCTGTCCAGCTCGTCCCGGAAGAGGTAGTCCTGCGCGCCCACGCGCACCGCCTCCGCGCCGCGCTCGGAGTCGCCGGAGCCGGTCAGGGCCAGCACGGCGTGCCGGGGCGCGAGCTGGAGGACGTGCCGGAGCACGGCCAGCTCGTCGTCGGCGTCGCTGCCGCCCGGCGCGGGCAGCGCCAGGTCCAGCAGGATGCAGTGGACGTCGTCGGTGAGCAGCCGCTCGGCCTCGGTGAGGTTGCGGGCGGTGCGCACGCGGACCGGCTTGCCGGCCGAGTCCAGCAGTTCGGGCACGATCGGCGAGCCGACCGGGTCGTCCTCGATCAGCAGCAGGGTGAGAGTGGTGCCGCTGGTGGGCGCGGCGTCGCGGTGGGCCTCTTCCTTGAGGGGGCCGCCGACGGCGCCGGCGGCCTGCGCCTGACCACTCTCCACGGCCGGGATCGCTCTCTGCCGCGGTACGGGTACGGGCATCGTCCTGGGTTCCTTCCCTCCCCCCGAGGGCACGGCGGTGTCGAGGGGTCTCGACCCACCGACGGGGACCATAGCGGGT
Source organism: Streptomyces sp. NPDC001056 (assembly GCF_053598955.1). Classification (NCBI taxonomy): domain Bacteria; kingdom Bacillati; phylum Actinomycetota; class Actinomycetes; order Kitasatosporales; family Streptomycetaceae; genus Streptomyces; species Streptomyces sp. NPDC001056. Next base: position 69,563 of record NZ_JBSFLI010000003.1, read on the forward strand.
GCGGCCACCCCGATGGAATGGTGTGAGCCGCGTCGCTCTGGCTCAGGCCACTGTCATATGCCGCTTTCCGTAACGCAGTTGGACAGCGGACGGGGCTCCCGGGGATGACGAAGCTCACGTCATGCCCCGGTTTGAACGGGGGTTGGCGGTGGAGTGGGTCACATGACCCATGCCACTGGGGCAGAAGGCGTGTAACGCCCCTCGCGTGACCCCCCTCGCGCCCGCGACCCCGCGTGCCGCCCGGGTCACGCGTCGGGCCGTACGACCCCCAGGATCGGCATCGAACCCGCGCCCGCGACCGTCACCGAACGACCCGGACGCGGGGCCTGGATGATCGCGCCGTCGCCGATGTACAGGGCGACATGGCTGGCGTCGTCGAAGTAGATGACGAGGTCGCCGGGGCGCATGTCCTTGATGTCGATGTGCTTGAGCTGCCTCCACTGCTCCTGGGAGGTGCGCGGGATGGGCCGGCCGGCCGCGGCCCAGGCCTGGGAGGTCAGGCCCGAGCAGTCGAAGGAGTCCGGGCCCTCGGCGCCCCACACGTACGGCTTGCCCAGCTGGGCGGTGGCGAACGCCACGGCCTTCTCGCCCGCCGCGGAGGCCTTGCCGTGGATCCGCTTGAGGATTCCGGTGTCCAGCCAGGCGGTCTGCGCCTTGAGCGCGGCCTTCTGCTCCAGCTGGGCGAGCCGTTCCCGCTGCTTCTGCTCCAGCGACGACTCCAGCTTCTTCGCGGCGTCGATCTGCTGCTGGATCTTCTTCTTGGCGCTCGCCTTGGCCTTGCGGTCGGCGTCCAGCTTCTTCCACTGGGCGGCCGCGTCGGCGGCGTAGTCCTGCAACTGCTTCTGGGTGGCGGACTGTTCGCCGATCAGATGGTTGGCCGCCTGCTGGCTCTGCAGGACCAGCCCGGCGCCGTCCAGGAACTGGCCCGGGTCGTCGCTGAGCAGGAACTGGGCGGTGGGCGGCATCCCCCCGGTGCGGTACTGCTCCCGCGCCGTCGCGCCCGCCTGGTCCTTGAGCAGCGCGAGCTTCTGCCGGCCGGCCTCGATCTTCTTGGCCAGCGAGACGATCTCGGCGGACTGCTTCTTGGCCTTCTCCTCCGCCGCGTTGTACGCGTCGGTGGCCACGGCCGCGTCGTGGTAGAGCTTGTCCAGCTTCTCGCGGACCTGCTCAAGGTCCTTGTCCGGCACGGGCTTCGGGCCCGGACCCGGTGCGGAGCCGGTGCCCGGCGGGGGTGCCGGTGCGGCGAGTGCCGTCCCGGGCGCCGCGAGTACGGCCACCGCGCAGACCACGGTCAGGGCGGCCGCGAGCAGACCGCGCTTGCCCGTACCCATACCTACCCCCCAGCTGATTTACCGTCAGTAACTTGTGGACGCCTGAGGGATCGTGCCACGGCCGCGCGCAAAGCGACAGAGGCCGTAAGGAAAGTCTGATTTCCCCCGCACCCGGCCATGGCGGCGATCACCTCGCCCATGTGACGAACGAAGCGCGGAGAACGTTCCGTTGCCCGCCCACCCGAAAGGGTGGTTTCAGCTCCGGGGCGCCAAAGCGGCCCACGCCACGGTCACTTCGCCCTGCCGCCAGCGCGCCGGTCCGTCCGTCACCGGCCAGTCGGCCGTGAGGGAGCGCACCGTGCGCAGCCAGCGCTGCCGGGCGCCGTACGAGGCGTAGGGCGCGGCGGCCGCCCAGGCGCGGTCGAAGTCGCGCAGGAAGGCGTGCACCGGCTCGCCGGGCACATTGCGGTGGATCAGCGCCTTCGGCAGCCGCTCGGCGAGGTCGGAGGGGCGGTCGAGGGAGCCGAGGCGGGTGGCGAAGGTGACGGTCCGCGGCCCCTCCGGGCCGAGCGCCACCCACACATGCCGCCGGCCGATCTCGTCGCACGTCCCCTCGACCAGCAGCCCGCCGCGCGAGGCGCCGCCCGCGGGGGCCAGCCGTGCGCACAGCCGCTCCCAGACCGCGGCGACCTCGGCCTCGTCGTACTGGCGCAGCACGTTCGCGGCACGGATCAGCAGCGGGCGGCCGGGCACGGGGACCTCGAAGCCGCCGTGCCGGAAGACCAGCCCCTCCCGCTCGTACGGCCGGGCCGCCGCGACCCGCTCCGGCTCGATCTCGATGCCGACGACACGGGTGCCCGGGGCGGTGGCGCGGAGCCGGCCGAGCAGTTCCACGGCGGTCCAGGGGGCGGCGCCGTAGCCGAGGTCGACGGCGGTCGGGGCGGTGGCGCGGCGCAGCTCGGCGCCGTGGGCCGCGGCGATCCAGCGGTCCATGCGGCGCAGCCGGTTGGGGTTGGTGGTGCCGCGCGTCACCGTTCCCACCACGGGGGTCCCCCCGCTCGGGCGGAGCCGGGAGTGGGGGAGGGCCGATGCGCGGGTTGCCATGGGTACGAGGGTAAAGGGGGTGCGGCGGGGCTCCGGCGGCCGTTCGGGCCGTTCGCCCGGCCGCGAGGTTGAGCCGGTCAAGGTAATGATTCGGCAAAGCCGCTTGTTCCGGAAATGGTCCGCCCCCCGCCCGCTGTTGCACCCCCTTGGAGGGCGCAGGCGAGCCCTCCGTCCGGCATGCCCGCAGCAAGGAGGACCGCTACGTGAGCCAGTACGCCAGCAGGCTCGGGCGCCGCTCCCCGTCCGCCGCGCCCCGGCTCCGGCTGCTCCGCAGACCCCGCCGGGTCGCGATGCTCTCCGTGCACACCTCGCCCCTGCACCAGCCCGGCACCGGTGACGCCGGCGGCATGAACGTCTACATCGTGGAGCTGGCCCAGCGGCTCGCCGCGCTCGGCATCGAGGTGGAGATCTTCACCAGGGCCACTGCCGGCGACCTGCCGCCCACCGTCCAGCTCGCCCCCGGCGTCCTCGTCCGGCACGTCGACGCGGGGCCGTACGAGGGCCTCGCCAAGGAGGAGCTGCCCGCCCAGCTGTGCGCCTTCACACACGGCGTGATGCAGGCGTGGGCCGGCCACCGCCCCGGCTACTACGACCTGGTCCACTCCCACTACTGGCTCTCCGGCCACGTCGGCTGGCTCGCCGCCCAGCGCTGGGGCGTCCCCCTGGTGCACGCCATGCACACCATGGCCAAGGTCAAGAACGCCAATCTGGCCGCCGGTGACCGCCCCGAGCCCGTCGCCCGGGTCATCGGCGAGACCCAGATCGTGGCCGCCGCCGACCGGCTGATCGCCAACACCGACGAGGAGGCCGCCGAACTCGCCCGGCACTACGACGCCGACCCCGGCTCGGTCGCCGTCGTCCACCCCGGTGTCAACCTGGAGCGCTTCCGCCCCGCCGACGGCCGCGCGGCCGCCCGCGCCCGCCTCGGCCTGCCCGCGGACGCCCTGATCCCCCTCTTCGCGGGCCGTATACAGCCCCTGAAGGCCCCGGACGTGCTGCTGCGCGCGGTGGCCGTCCTCCTCGACGAACGCCCCGAACTCCGCTCCAAGATCCTCGTCCCCGTGGTCGGCGGCCCCAGCGGCAGCGGCCTCGCCAAGCCCGAGGGCCTGCAGAAGCTCGCCGCCCGGCTCGGCATAGCGGACGTCGTACGGTTCCACCCGCCGGTCGGCCAGGAGCAGCTCGCGGACTGGTTCCGGGCCGCGTCCTTGCTGGTCATGCCGTCGTACAGCGAGTCCTTCGGGCTGGTCGCCATCGAGGCGCAGGCGTCCGGCACCCCGGTGCTTGCCGCCTCGGTCGGCGGGCTGCCGGTGGCCGTGCGCGACGGCGAGACCGGCTTCCTGGTCGACGGGCACGAACCGGCCGCCTACGCGCGCGTCCTCGCCCGGTTCGCCGACGAGCGGGCCCTGACCGCCCGCATGGGCGACGCCGCCGCCCGGCACGCCCGGTCCTTCGGCTGGGACGCGGCGGCCGCGGCGACCGCCGACGTGTACACGGCCGCGATCCAGTCGTACCGCCGTCGCGTACGCTCCCACCATGGGTGATGTCGAGAAGGCCGGGCAGGTCCTGGCGGCCGTCTTCCAGGACGCCGAACTGGAGTGGGAGAACCCCGGGCCCGGCACCTACGTGGTCAGGCTGCCCGGCACGCACAAGCTGTCCACCACCGTCTCCTTCCTCGTCGGCCGGCACTCCCTCTCCCTGAACGCCTTCGTCGTGCGCCACCCCGACGAGAACGAGGCGGGCGTCCACCGCTGGCTGCTGGAGCGCAACCTCAGGCTGTACGGCGTGAGTTACGCCGTCGACCGGCTCGGCGACGTCTACGTCACCGCGCGCCTTCCGCTCGCCGCCGTCACCCCGGAGGAGATCGACCGGCTCCTCGGCCAGGTCCTGGAAGCGGCCGACGGCGCCTTCAACTCCCTTCTGGAGCTGGGCTTCGCCACCTCGATCCGCAAGGAGTACGCCTGGCGCGTCTCCCGCGGCGAGTCCACCCGCAACCTGGACGCCTTCAGGCACCTCATCGGCCGCCCGGCCGAGTGATGCGCTGCGGAGCCCGGCGCGCGCCGGCGCGATAGCGGCCCGGCGGCACCCCGACCAGCTTCCGGAAGTGGCGGGTGAGATGGGCCTGGTCGTAGAACCCGGTGAGCGTCGCCACCTCGCCCGGCGGCAGCCCGTCCAGCAGCAGCCGGCGGGCCCGGCCGACCCGGCGGGACATCAGGTACCGGTGCGGGGCGATGCCGTACGCGCCGCTGAACGCCCGTACGAGATGGGCGGGATGGGCGTGCAGCAGCGCCGAGGCCTCGGCGAGCGAGACCCCTTCGAGGACGCGGGCGTCCAGCAACTCCCGCAGCTCGCGGGCGAGGTCCGGATCGCGCCGAGGCGGCGGCGGCTCCACGCGGCGCAGCAGATGACCCCGCAGCCGCTCCCCGACCAGGGTCAGCCTGCTCTCCGCCTCCAGTTCGTCGCCGGGGCGGGCGAGGGCCGCGTGCAGCTGCCCGACGCGCAGGCGCAGCACGGGGTCGCGCAGATCGGGTCCGTCGACGGCCGCGCCGATCAGCTCCTCGCCCAGGCGGCTGCTGTCGAGGTAGACGACCCGCTTGCGGAAACCGCCCGGGGTCGCGGGGGAGCCGTTGTGCGGTACGTGCGGCGGCAGCAGGCTGACCGTGTCGAGCGGGGTGCCGTGCTCGTGCCGGTCGAGGTCGTAGCGGACCGCGCCGTCGTCCACGATGAGCAGCGTCCACGCGTCATGGACGTGCATCGGGTAGGCGTACTCGGTGAAATGGGCGTGGAACACCTCGGTGACGCCCGCCACCCGGGGACGCCACGCGCTCACTTCCTCCCCCGGGGCCCCGCGCGCGGCCCGCTTCACGGCCATGCAAACAACGTACAAGACGGCGCCGGGCGGCGATCGGCAGTCTCGTCCCATGAGCGCCATGACCTTCGAACCCGTCCGGTTCGACACCAAGATCGCCGTGCTGCTGCGCGCGGACCTCGCCCCCTGGCAGCGGCTGAACGTCACCGCGTTCCTGGTCAGCGGCCTGGGCGCGACCCTGCCGGAGGTGGTCGGGGAGCCGTACGAGGACGCGGACGGCGTGTCGTACCTGCCCATGTTCCGGCAGCCGGTGCTGGTCTTCGAGGGCGAGAAGGAGACCCTGCGCGCGGCCCACGGGCGGGCGCTCGGCCGGGCCCTGCCCTGCGCGGTGTTCACCGCGGACCTGTTCGCCACGGGCAACGACCGCGACAACCGCGCGGCGGTGCGCGCCGTACCGACGGCCGATCTGGACCTGGTCGGGCTCGCGGTGTACGGGCCGCGCAACGGGGTGGACAAGGTGCTGAAGGGGGCGCGCATGCACCCGTGACGCGCCCCCGCCCGCGGGGCCGGCCGGACCCCCGTACCGGCTGCCCCTGTCGGGCCCCGGTCAGTCGAACATGCCGGGCTGGTAGTCGCCCGCGGGCTGGCGGACGACGACGTTCACGCGGTTGTAGAGGTTGATGACGGCGATCAGGCCCACGAGGGCGGCGAGCTGCTCCTCGTCGTAGTGCCGGGCGGCCTCCGCCCAGGCCTCGTCGGTGACCCCGCCGGCCGCGTCCGCGATCCGGGTGCCCTGCTCGGTCAGCTCCAGCGCGGCACGCTCGGCCTCGGTGAACACGGTGGCCTCGCGCCAGGCGGCGACCAGGTGCAGCCGCTGCGTGGACTCCCCGGCGGCCTCGGCGTCCTTGCTGTGCATGTCGGTGCAGAACCCGCAGCCGTTGATCTGGCTGGCGCGGAGCTTGACCAGCTCCTGCGTCGCGGCCGGGAGGGTGGAGTCCGACAACACCTTCCCGGCCGAGTTGACGTACTTGAGGAACTTGCCGGCGACCGGGTTGGTCATGAGGTTCAGACGGGCGTCCATGGTGATGCGCTCCCTGAGTGGGTCGTCTTGCTCGCGGCTGGGTACACCTCGTTGACGGAGGGGAGCCGGGACAATGTGACAAGGTCGAATGTGACCCGCGTCACATGCTGGGGGAGCGCTCCGGGGCGGGGTCGGCGACGATCGCGGGGCCGCCGGCCGTACGGTCCTCGCCGACGGCGTCGCGATCCCGCAGCCCGCGCATGAGCAGCCCGTACCCGAGCCCCGCGACCGTGCCCACGACGGCGCACGTCCCCCACAGCCACCGCGCCCCGAACCGGTCGATGACCTGACCGGACATCAGGGGCGCGATCAGGGCGGCGACGGACCAGGAGAGGCTGTACATGCCCTGGTAGCGCCCGCGTCCGTGGACGGGGGAGAGGCGGACCACGAGCCCGGTCTGGGTCGGCGCGTTGACGATCTCGGCGAGGGTCCACACGCACACGGTGGCCATGAAGGCGCCGACCGACCCGGCGAAGGCGGTGAGTCCGAAGCCGTACCCCGCGAGGAGCGAGGAGACCACGAGCAGGCTGCGCGGGTCGCGGTGCTCGATGAAGCGGGTGACGGGGATCTGGAGGGCGACGATCAGGACGCCGTTGACGGCGATGGCGACGCCGTAGTCGGCGGGCGTGAACCCGGCGCGGCCCATGGCGACCGGGAGGGCGACCGAGCCCTGCTGGAAGATCAGGGCGACGAGGAAGGACAGGCCGACGACGGCCATGTAGCGCCCGTCGCGCAGCACGGTGCCGAGGCTCACCTCCGCGCCGTCCTTCCTGGCCGGGGCGGCGGGCCGGGACTCGGGGACCTTCAGGAAGACGACGAGGGCGCAGACGGCGGTCATGCCGGCCTCGATCAGGAACCCGGCGAGGTAGCTGAACTCGGCGATGAAGCCGGCGGCGGCGGAGGAGACGGCGAAACCGAGGTTGATGGCCCAGTAGTTGAGCGAGAAGGCCCGCACCCGGTCCTCGGGCCGCACGATGTCGGCCATCATCGCCTGCACGGCGGGGCGAGAGGCGTTGGCGGCCATGCCGACGAGGAAGGCGACGCCGGCGATGGCGACGGGGTCGGTCATGAACCCGAGCAGCGCGACGGAGGCGGCGGTGGCCGACTGGGCGACGAGCAGGGTGGGCCGCCGCCCGATCCGGTCGGCCATCACCCCGCCGCCGAGGGCGGAGAGGACCCCGCCGAGGCCGTGCAGGGAGGCGACGAGACCGGCGTACGAGGCGGAGTAGCCGCGGTCGAGGGTGAGGTACAGGGCCATGAAGGTGGCCACGAAGGCGCCGAGCCGGTTGACGAGGGTGCTGGTCCACAGCCACCAGAACTCACGGGGGAGCCCGGATACGGCTTCCCGGGCAGCGCGTCCGAGACGGGCGGCGGGCATGAGGTGACCCCCTGAGATGGTAAGTGGCTGTACAGGCAAGCACAACTTACATAGGGGGTCTGACATCGACCAATGGATTAACAGACGCCGTCGGTGTCCCGCTCACTGGTCGGCCGCGTCGGCGTCGGGGGCCGTGGATTACGCTCTGGGGCATGGCCGACGCACCGTACAAGCTGATCCTCCTCCGCCACGGCGAGAGCGAGTGGAACGCGAAGAACCTGTTCACCGGCTGGGTGGACGTCAACCTGAACGAGAAGGGCGAGAAGGAGGCAGTCCGCGGTGGCGAGCTCCTGAAGGACGCCGACCTGCTGCCCGACGTGGTCCACACGTCCCTCCAGAAGCGCGCGATCCGCACCGCCCAGCTGGCCCTTGAGGCCGCCGACCGCCACTGGATCCCGGTCCACCGCAGCTGGCGCCTGAACGAGCGCCACTACGGCGCCCTCCAGGGCAAGGACAAGGCCGCGACGCTGGCCGAGTTCGGCGAGGAGCAGTTCATGCTCTGGCGCCGCTCGTACGACACCCCGCCGCCCCCGCTGCCGGACGACTCCGAGTTCTCCCAGTTCGCCGACGCGCGCTACGCGGCCCTCCCGCCGGAGCTGCGCCCCAGGACCGAGTGCCTGAAGGACGTCGTCCTCCGGATGCTCCCCTACTGGTACGACGCGATCGTCCCGGACCTCCGCTCCGGCCGCACGGTCCTCGTCGCCGCCCACGGCAACTCCCTGCGCGCCCTGGTCAAGCACCTGGACGGCATCTCCGACGCCGACATCGCGGGCCTGAACATCCCCACGGGCATCCCCCTCTCCTACGAACTCGACTCCGACTTCAAGCCCCTCGTCCCGGGCGGCAAGTACCTCGACCCCGAGGCGGCCGCGGCGGCGATCGAGGCGGTGAAGAACCAGGGCAAGAAGAAGTAACACGGAACGATCAAGCCCCTCGCCTGCCGTCTCATGACGGGTGAGGGGCTTGTCTGCATCCTGGGGCCGTCTGTGGGCCGTCAGACGCCATGCCGTTCTCCCGCTCTCCGAGGCCCAGCGGACGTCGAGCGATCTGAAGGTGGGACGCTTCGACGGGGCGGCCGTGCTGCTCAACGATCTGTGAACCCCGAAGGAACCACACCGGTGCACACGGCGGTGTGGCACATTCCGTACTGTCTCGGCGCCGATCCAGCCTCATAGGGTCCCGGTCGTGGCCCACGCCATCTGCGCGGGGCAGCCGGTTGCGCATCCCGACTGAAGCGGTGTCCGCACGCGGAACGTCGGCTTCCGGCCACGATTCCCGAAGGAGACACCTTGAAGCTCCGCCTTGCCGCCTCGGCGCTGACGCTGGCGATGGCCGCGTCCACGAGTGTCCTCACAGCCGGCAACGCCTCGGCCGCCAACACAGTCACCGCCTGCCGTACCCCCGACCTCTACGCGGACGGCCTGTACGTCCACACCTGCATCAACACCCCCCAGTACGACGGCCACAACGTCTGGGGCACCGTCAAGACCTACGGCAGCAACAACACCTCGATCAACCTCTGCGTCGAAGTGCTGGACGAAAACCTCAACGTCGTCCCCGGCAGCCTCACCTGCAAAGTTGTGCAGGGCCCGTCCGGCACCGTCGTCACGACCCCGGTGGTCTGGCAGGGCACCCACGGCGTCTTCGCCCAGTCGTTCTTCACCAGCCCCACCTATTACTACGGAGGCATGAGCGAAGGGATCTGCGTCGACAACTGCTGAGGCAGCTCAGACAGCAGGGTTGCCCCAGGCGAGCGCCCGCGGTCGCGCCGTTCTGACATCCACGAGTGACATCACGGGTGACGGAGGAGGCCGCTTCCGCCGACTGACGCTGCTCATGGACCGCCCGGTGGGGGCGACTAAGCGCGTGCGATGGCCGGCCCAAGGCTTTTTGGGCGAGTGTCCCGGGAAGTCCGGTTGGTCGCAGGGAGGTCGGCCGCGACGACCTCGCCGGCGCCCACCGGGCCGTACAGCGGGAGGCGCGGCAGCCGAGCCGACGGCGATGGACGACGCCGACGGGTGACATCCACGGCCGGCCCCGGGTGCGTCATCGCGAGGCATGGGGTCGCGGAAAGGGCCGGTGCGAAGCGTGTCCGCACCGGCCCCGCGACGGTTCTGCCGTCAGCCGCACTGGCAGGGCGCGCCCGACTGGCAGCCGCAGCCGCAGCCGGAGCCGCAGCCGCACGCGGCGACCAGCGGCAGGCTCCTGATCTCGGCGGGCTGCTCGGTCTCGCGCTCCTGCGTGGGGTCGGGGATGGTGCTGGGGGAGTCGGCCATGGGTCCCTCCTAGACGCCGGGCGCCAGTTGCTGGGGCAGGGATGCCCTCTCCTATTTCATGCCCGAGGCACCGGGCGCATCAACGGCGCACGGAGGCGCCCCCGTGGACCCACGTCAGGGCCTGCGCTCCGTCGGCTCCGGCGGGGGCACGGGCCCTACGCCCCCTCGACCCCCGTCACCGGCTGGATGTCCGACTGGATCTCGTCCGCGTGCTCGCCGGTGACCAGGTAGACGACGCGCTTGGCGACGGCGACCGCGTGGTCGGCGTACCGCTCGTAGTAGCGGCCGAGCAGGGTGACGTCGACGGCCGTCTCGATGCCGTGCTTCCAGCGGTCGTCGATGAGGTGCTGGAAGAGGGTGCGGTGCAGCAGGTCCATCTCGTCGTCGTCCTGCTCCAGCTGGAGCGCGAGGTCGACGTCCTTGGTCACGATGACCTCGGCGGCCTTCGCCATCAGGCGCTGCGCGAGCTGGCCCATCTCCAGGATGGTCGCGTGCAGGTCCTGCGGGACGGCGCGCTCCGGGAAGCGCAGCCGGGTCAGCTTCGCCACGTGCTGGGCGAGGTCGCCGGAGCGCTCCAGGTCGGCCGACATCCGCAGGGACGTGACGACGATGCGCAGGTCCGTCGCGACCGGCTGCTGCCGGGCCAGCAGGGCTATGGCCCGGGCCTCCAGGTCGTGCTGCAACTCGTCGACCTTCTGGTCCGCCTCGATCACGCTCTCGGCGAGCTTCAGGTCGGCGTCCAGCATGGCGGTCGTGGCGCGTCCGATCGCCGAGCCGACCAGCCGGGCCATCTCCACCAGACCGTCGCCGATCGAGTCCAGTTCCTCGTGGTACGCGTCCCGCATCAGGGTTCCCTCTCGTATATGTGCTTCCGGGGGTCGTTGTCCGGGGGCCCGGCGGCAGAACCGGCGGTGCGAACCCCACGTTCCCACGTTCCGCCCCGCACGCGTCCGTTTCCGGCTTCCGAAATGAACCGGTACTGGCTCCAAGGTGAACTCTGGGCGACGAGTGTTCGAGGTCGCACCCTCACGGCTGGGGTCATGTCGTGGCCCATGCCTAACCTGGACGCATGGACGTGAACGCGGCGGTCGCCGCAGCGGCAGCGATCGCCGGGGTGCTCACCGGCGTCATCGCCATGCTGGCGTTCCGCTGGAGCGAACGCGACCAGAAGCGACCGACCAGGACTTCCTTGCACACCGATCCCGTACTCCCGCCCGGCGTGGACACCGTTCTCTCGGTGCTCCGCTCCTCCGCCGTCGTCCTCGACGAGGCCGACTCCGTCGTCAAGGCCAGCTCCGCCGCCTACGCCCTCGGGCTGGTGCGCGGCGGCAAGCTTTCCATCGAGCCGATGCTCCAGATGGCCCGCGACACCCGGCGGGACGGCGAGATACGCCAGGTCGAGCTGGATCTGCCCCGGCGCGGCAGCGGGCGCGGCGAGGCTCTCGCCGTCTCCGCGCGGGTCGCGCCGCTCGGCTCCCGCCTGGTCCTGCTGCTGGTCGAGGACCTGACCGAGGCCCGCCGGATCGAGGCCGTGCGACGCGACTTCGTGGCGAACGTGAGCCATGAGCTGAAGACGCCGGTCGGCGCCCTCTCCCTGCTGTCGGAGGCCGTCATGGACGCCTCGGACGACCCGGAGGCCGTGGAGCGCTTCGCGGGCCGTATGCAGATCGAGGCGACCCGGCTGACCAACCTGGTGCAGGAACTCATCGACCTGTCCCGGGTGCAGAACGACGACCCCCTGGAGGACGCCGAGTCCGTCCAGGTGGACGAGCTGGTCGCCGAGGCCGTGGACCGCTGCCGTCACCAGGCGAGCACCAAGCAGATCACCATGGCCACGAACGTGGGGGTGCCCGCGGGGCCCGACCAGGGTGGCGGGAGCCGGAGCGGCACCGCCGACCTGCACGTCTGGGGCAACCGCGGCCAGCTGGCCGCCGCCCTCGGCAACCTGGTCGAGAACGCGGTGAACTACTCCCCGGCCCGCACCCGTGTGGGCATCGCCGCCCGCCGGGTCAGCGCCCCCGGCGGCGACATGATCGAGCTGGCCGTGACCGACCAGGGCATCGGCATCTCGGACAAGGACAAGGAGCGCATCTTCGAGCGCTTCTACCGCGTCGACCCGGCCCGCTCGCGGGCCACCGGCGGCACCGGTCTGGGTCTCGCCATCGTCAAGCACGTGGTCGCCTCGCACGGCGGGGAGGTCACGGTCTGGAGCGCCGAAGGCCAGGGCTCCACCTTCACCCTCAGGCTGCCGGAGGCGGGCGCGGCCCGCGACCGCGCGCTGCAGCACCCCGACCTCGACGACGAGGCCGGCGGTCCCACCGAGTCATCCCCGTACGAACCGCTTCCCTCCCCGGAGGTCCTTCCGTGACCCGAGTGCTCGTCGTCGAGGACGAGGAGTCCTTCTCCGACGCCCTGTCGTACATGCTCCGCAAGGAGGGCTTCGAGGTCGCCGTGGCGGCCACCGGCCCCGACGGCCTCGACGAGTTCGAGCGCAACGGCGCCGACCTCGTCCTCCTCGACCTGATGCTGCCCGGTCTGCCCGGCACCGAGGTGTGCCGCCAGCTGCGCGGCCGTTCGAACGTCCCCGTGATCATGGTGACGGCCAAGGACAGCGAGATCGACAAGGTCGTGGGGCTGGAGATAGGAGCCGACGACTACGTCACCAAGCCCTTCTCCTCCCGCGAGCTGGTCGCCCGTATCCGCGCGGTGCTGCGCCGCCGCGGCGAGCCGGAGGAGGTCACCCCGGCCGCGCTGGAGGCCGGCCCGGTGCGCATGGACGTCGACCGGCACGTGGTGACCGTCGGCGGCTCCAAGGTCGACCTGCCGCTCAAGGAGTTCGACCTGCTGGAGATGCTGCTGCGCAACGCCGGCCGGGTGCTGACCCGGATGCAGCTCATCGACCGGGTCTGGGGCGCCGACTACGTGGGCGACACCAAGACCCTGGACGTCCACGTCAAGCGCCTGCGCGCCAAGATCGAGCCGGACCCCGGCGCCCCGCGCTACCTGGTCACGGTGCGCGGCCTCGGCTACAAGTTCGAGCCGTAGACCGAAAGCCACGCGCGAAAGGGCGGCACCCCCGAGGGGGCGCCGCCCTTTCGCGCGTACGAGGTGTACGAGCGTGTCGTACGACCGCTCAGTGGCCCGCGCCGGCCGACTGCGAGGCCGAGTCGCTCGGGGTCGCGCCGATGCTCGCGGTGGCCGTGGCGGAGGCGGTGCCGCCCGCGCCCGTGCTCGCCGAGGGGCTCGCCCCGCCGTGCTTGCCGGGCTTGGCGCTGCCGGAGGCGGTGGCGCCGGGGGCCGGGGAGCCGGTGGGGACGGACGGGACCTTGGTCGGGCCCCACTTGTCGAAGTAGCTGGTGGCGGGCACCACGAAGGCGCGCAGGCTCACCTGGCCGGTCTTGCTGAAGGTGAAGGTGACCGGCTGGGCGTTGCCGTCCTGGACGCTCTCGTGGCCACCGGGGATCTCGGCGGAGGCGTTGTTCGGGCCGCCGAGGACCAGGGAGCCGTGCGCGGGCACGGTCAGGCTGCCGCCCTTGGCCGGGGTCAGCTTCACGGTCTCGCTGGTGCCCGGGAGGCTGATCGACTGCAGGGTCTGGTCGTCGGCGCCCATGTTGAACAGCGTCGCGGAGACGACGGCCGGTCCGGTCGCCTTCGGACCGGGCTGGGTGATGACCAGGGCGTTCTGGACCTTGATGTCGCCGACGCTGGTCGCCGCGTTGTCCGGCTTGATCTGCAGGGTCTGCGAGTCGTTGCCGGCGCCGCAGGCGGCGAGCGAGGCGATCGAGAAGACAATGGCGGAAGCGGCGAGGGCGCCGCGTCGAAGGCTGCTGCTCACGGCGGCGGCAACTCCTTGAACGCAGGGGCGGCTTCCTTGTAAAGCCGCCCTAAGTGTCTGTCAGCGGCTTCAGGTTACCGAGCCGTTCCCGCGTGACCGCACCCGACCCTCCCCTGACGCCGGGCTTCCCGCCAGGTGGGGGTACGGGGGCCGACGTCGGCACACGGGTCACGGCTGCCACAAGTGCCTCTTCAGCCACTTTGTCGAGGTCGCGGTACGCCATTCGCATAACCGCACGCAAAATTTCCGTGAAGGAATGCGCGGCCGCCCCGAAAATGGATCACCGGTTCACCCGTCCGGCCCCCGCTGATCAATTCCGGAATCGGCTCGCATCGGCCCGCGGCCTCCGAACGGAGTAGCGGAAGTCGTACGCCAGGAACCGGACAAATCGGGATGTTCATCCTCTTGGAGTCGACCCGCGAGGTGTGTGACGTACGCGTTTCACCCCGTCCGGACAGCCCCTCCCACCTGCGAATTCCCCGTTCCGGAGGGCCTCCGCAGCACGTTCCGGTTGCTGTTGTCAAGCCCCGAGATATGCCCTGACCTGCGAAAACGCCATTCAGAAGACGCCGTATCCGTGTTACCCTGGATAGCCACGGAAGGGGTACCTGTCACATGACGTTCAAGGTTGGCGACACCGTGGTCTATCCCCATCACGGGGCCGCGCTGATCGAGGCCATCGAAACTCGCCAGATCAAAGGCGTGGACAAGACCTACTTGGTGCTGAAGGTCGCCCAGGGTGACCTCACAGTGCGTGTGCCAGCGGACAATGCGGAGTTCGTCGGCGTGCGTGATGTGGTCGGTCAGGACGGACTGGACCGGGTCTTCGAGGTGCTGCGCGCGCCGTACGCCGAGGAGCCCACGAACTGGTCCCGTCGCTACAAGGCAAACCTGGAGAAGCTCGCCTCCGGCGATGTCATCAAGGTCGCGGAAGTCGTGCGTGACCTGTGGCGTCGCGAGCGCGAGCGCGGACTGTCCGCCGGTGAGAAGCGCATGCTCGCCAAGGCCCGCCAGATCCTGGTGAGCGAACTGGCTCTCGCGGAGAACACGAACGAGGACAAGGCCGAGGCCCTGCTCGACGAGGTGCTCGCCTCCTGACGTGCCCGCGCCGTGGGCGGCGATTTCCGGCCAACGGCTGATGATCTGATCGGTCTCTGCCCCTTCGCCCCCGCTCCCCCACACGCTCGGCACAGTGCTCCCGCACTCTCTCAGCACAGCGAAAATGCCGCGGTGCCCGATGACACGGAAACTGTCGCCGGGCGCTGCGGCATGTTCGTCCCCGCGGCGCCGTCTGTGCCGTACCCCCCGGGAAGCCCCTGAAACGGAAGGGGCCCCCGATACTCGATGTGCCGGGCCCGGTGAACGGCTCGACCAGGGTCACGGAAAGGGTCCGGTCAAGGCGTCGCGCCCGGCACTCCTCCAGGCCATACCCACGTAGGTCGAGCACACAAACCTGACAGGAACCGATGTCTGACGAATCGCGTCCCTCGCCCGCGCAGCCGCCCCTCGCGCCCGCCGGAACCCTCGTCGCGGCCGTGATTCCCGCCGCCGGCCGGGGCGTACGGCTCGGACCGGGCGCCCCCAAGGCGCTGCGCGCGCTCAACGGCACGCCGATGCTCATCCACGCGGTCCACTCCCTGGCCGCCTCCCGCCATGTCTCCCTCGTGGTCGTGGTCGCCCCGGCGGACGGGCCCGCCGAGGTCAAGTCCCTGCTCGACGCGTACGTGCTGCCTGGGGGTCCCCCCGGCGGCAGCTGGGGGAGGACCGACTTCGTGGTCGTCCCCGGCGGCGACACGCGCCAGGAATCGGTCCGGCTCGGCCTCGCGGCCGTACCGCCCGAGTACGGCGTCGTCCTCGTCCACGACGCGGCCCGCCCGCTGGTCCCGGTCGACACGGTCGACGCCGTCATCGAGGCCGTGCGCGACGGCGCGCCGGCGGTCGTCCCCGCGCTGCCGCTGGCCGACACGGTCAAGGAGGTCGAGCCGGCCACCGAGCCCGGCGCGCCGGAGCTGGTCGTCGCCACGCCCGAGCGCGCGCGGCTGCGGGCCGTGCAGACGCCGCAGGGGTTCGACCGGGCGACGCTGCTGCGCGCGCACGAGACGGTGACCGGGGACGTCACGGACGACGCGAGCATGGTGGAGCGGTTGGGCCTGCCCGTGGTGACGGTTCCCGGCCACGAGGAGGCGTTCAAGGTGACCCGCCCGCTCGACCTGGTTCTCGCGGAGGCGGTCCTGGCCCGCAGGAGGCTGAACGATGGCTACTGAGACGGTTCTCCCCCAGGTCGGCATCGGCACCGACATCCACGCCTTCGAGGAGGGCCGCGAGCTGTGGTGCGCCGGCCTGAAGTGGGAGGGCGAGGGACCCGGCCTGGCCGGGCACTCCGACGCGGACGTGGTCGCGCACGCCGCCTGCAACGCGCTGTTCTCGGCGGCCGGGCTCGGTGACCTCGGGCAGCACTTCGGCACCGGGCGGCCCGAGTGGTCCGGCGCGTCCGGGGTCACGCTGCTCACCGAGGCCGCCCGGATCGTGCGCGCCGCGGGCTTCACCATCGGCAACGTCGCCGTACAGGTGATCGGCCCCCGCCCGAAGATCGGCAAGCGCCGTGACGAGGCCCAGAAGATCCTCTCCGAGGCGGCCGGCGCGCCGGTGTCCGTCTCCGGCGCCACCACCGACGGACTCGGCTTCCCGGGGCGCGAGGAGGGGCTGATGGCGGTGGCGACGGCGCTCGTGGTGCGGTCGGCCTGAGCCACACGCTTCCTGGTGCGGGTGATCCGGGGGCGTGCGAGGGTACCCGGAGAGTCACCGCCCGCGGCTTTCCGGAGGTACCCATGTCCGCCGCCCTGTCCGACCGGCTCAAGTCCCTGCTCGACGGGAAGGTGTTCATCGTCGTCGGCACCGTCCAGCCCGACGGCAGCCCGCAGATGTCGCCGGTCTGGGTGAAGCGGGAGGGCGAGCGGATCCTCTTCTCCACCACGGCCGACCGCCGCAAGAAGCTGAACCTCGACCGCGACCCCCGTGTCACCGTCGTCGTCATGAACCCCGACGAGCCCTACGAGTACGCCGAGATCCGCGGCACCGCCGAACTGACCACGGAGGGCGGCCGGTCCCTCATCGACGAACTGAGCCTGAAGTACACCGGCAAGAAGTACGCCGAGTTCAACCCCGACGCGTCGAAGGACGCCGAGCGGGTGGTCGTGCGGATCACGCCGCGGAAGGTCGTCGGGAGGCTCTGAGGCGCGGGCGGACGGCGCGGAGCCCGGCCCGGCGAGGGGGAGGACCGTCGTAAAGAGGGGAAGGGGCGTGAGGCACTGGGTCGGGGCCACTACTCTGGAGTGGTGACTATTCGCCTGTACGACACCAGCGCCCGGCAGATCCGTGACTTCACCCCGGTCAAGCCGGGCTGTGTCTCGATCTACCTGTGTGGCGCCACCGTGCAGGCGGCCCCGCACATCGGGCACATCCGCTCCGGCCTCAACTTCGACATCATGCGCCGCTGGTTCGAGTACCGCGGCTACGAGGTGACGTTCGTCCGGAACGTCACCGACATCGACGACAAGATCATCACCAAGGCCCGGGAACAGGGCCGCCCGTGGTGGTCCATCGGCTACGAGAACGAGCGGGCGTTCAACGACGGCTACACCGCCCTCGGCTGCCTCCCGCCGACCTACGAGCCCCGTGCCACCGGCCACGTCACCGAGATGGTCGAGATGATGCGCGCCCTCATCGAGCGCGGGCACGCCTACGAGGCCGACGGCAGCGTCTACTTCGACGTCCGCTCCTGGCCCTCCTACCTGGAGCTGTCCAAGCAGGACCTGGACGAGATGCGCCAGCCCGCCGAGGAGGGCATCACCGGCAAGCGCGACCCCCGCGACTTCGCCATGTGGAAGGCCACCAAGCCCGGCGAGCCCGACTGGGAGACCCCCTGGGGTCGCGGTCGTCCCGGCTGGCACCTGGAGTGCTCGGCGATGGCCCACAAGTACCTGGGCTCCGCCTTCGACGTCCACGGTGGCGGCCTGGACCTGATCTTCCCGCACCACGAGAACGAGATCGCGCAGGCCAAGGCCTTCGGCGACGACTTCGCCCGGTACTGGGTGCACAACGCCTGGGTCACCATGAGCGGCGAGAAGATGTCGAAGTCGCTCGGCAACAGCGTGCTCGTCTCCGAGATGGTCAAGCAGTGGCGCCCCGTCGTGCTCCGCTACTACCTGGGCACCCCGCACTACCGCTCGACCATCGAGTACAGCGAGGAAGCCCTGCGCGAGGCCGAGTCCGCCTTCGCCCGCATCGAGGGCTTCATGCTGCGCGCGACCGAGCTGGCCGGCAAGCCCGTCGAGCCCGCCGCCGAGGTCCCGCCCGCCTTCGCCGAGGCGATGGACGACGACCTGGGCGTCCCCGGCGCCCTCGCCGTGGTGCACACCACCGTCCGCCAGGGCAACAGCGCGCTCGCCGCCGACGACAAGGAGGCCGCGGTCGCCCGCCTCGCCGAGGTGCGGGCCATGCTCGGCGTCCTCGGCCTGGACCCGCTGGACGAGCGGTGGACCGGCGAGTCCGACCAGAGCGAGGATCTGCACGGCGTGGTCGACAGCCTCGTACGGCTCGTCCTCGACCAGCGCGAGTCCGCCCGCGCCCGCAAGGACTGGGCCACCGCCGACGCCATCCGCGACCAGCTCGGCCAGGCCGGCCTGGCCATCGAGGACGGCCCGCAGGGCCCGCGCTGGACCCTGGGCTCGCGCTAGCCCCACCGCGCACGGCCCTTGATCGATTGTGCCGCCCGGCCCCCCGGGCGGCACACTGCATAAGACGTACGTACGAACAAAGCTCACGGAACAGGTGACTCATGGCCGCGAACAACCGCCGCATGTCCGGCAAGAAGGGCGCGCAGGTCGGCAGCGGCGGCCAGCGACGCCGGGGCCTGGAGGGCAAGGGCCCGACCCCGCCCGCCGAGATGCGCAAGGGACACGTCAAGCAGCGCGTCGCCGCGGCGAAGGCCCGCCGCGCGCAGGGCACCCGCCCGCAGCAGCGCCGGGGCGGCGGCCGGTCGACGTCCGAGCTGGTCGTCGGCCGTAACCCGGTGGTCGAGGCGCTGCGCGAGGGCGTCCCCGCGTCGACCCTCTACGTCCAGCAGTTCATCGACAACGACGAGCGCGTCCGCGAGGCCCTCCAGCTCGCCGCCGAGCGCGGTGGCATCAACCTCATGGAGGCCCCGCGCCCCGAGCTGGACCGCATGACCAACGGCCTGAACCACCAGGGCCTGGTCCTCCAGGTCCCGCCGTACGAGTACGCGCACCCCGATGACCTGCTGGACGCCGCCGCCGACGAGGGAGCGGACCCGCTGGTCGTCGCGCTCGACGGCGTCACCGACCCGCGCAACCTCGGCGCGGTCGTCCGCTCGGTCTCCGCGTTCGGCGGCCATGGCGTGATCGTGCCCGAGCGCCGCTCGGCCGGTATGACCGCCGGCGCCTGGAAGACCTCCGCCGGTGCGGCCGCCCGTACCCCGGTGGCCCGCGCCACCAACCTCACCCGCGTCCTGGAGCAGTACAAGAAGGCGGGGGTCACGGTCGTCGGCCTGGCGGCGGACGGCGAGGCCGAGCTCGGCGACCTGGAGGCCCTGTCGGGTCCGGTCGTGATCGTGGTCGGCAGCGAGGGCAAGGGCCTGTCCCGGCTGGTCGGCGAGACCTGCGACTACCGGGTGCGCATCCCGATGCCGGGCGGCACCGAGTCCCTCAACGCCGGTGTGGCCGCGGGCATCGTGCTGTACGAGGCCGCGCGCACGCGGAGCTGACCCGGCGCGGCGCCGCCGAGACGCCACGCCGACGCGGCTGAACACCCGTCCGGAAGTTCACCCTTGCGTGGGAATTCCGGCGTCCATATGGCGTTCGACGCTGCTTTGACGGGGCCCGGACACATCCGGCCGGTCAAAGCAGTGTCCTAACCCCACGTCACTCGGTTAGATGAGTGTGGACACCAGAACACCCCGCACACCCACGGGGGACCGCTCGTCGGGATTCGACGACGCTCCCGCGCTGAGCATGGTGAAGGTGCCGAGCGATCCGGCGCAGGTCATCGTCAACCACGCCAGCTTCCGCGTGCAGCTGGGCGCGACGGCCAGACGCAACCAGTCCGCCCGGATCGCCCGCCATCTCAGTGCCGCCCAGGACACCGCCCGGATGCCCGTCGCGGGACCGGCGGGCGGGGCCGGCGCAGGCCGTCGCCGGCCCGTCGTGTGGAGCGGCCGGTCCGCGCCCGACGACACCGGCGCCCACCGGCTCCTCCAGGCCGTGCGGGGCAGCATCGTCCGCCACGCCGAAGAGCCCGACACCGGCGCCACCCGGGTCATCCCGCGCGTCGGCACCACCGGCTACGACGAGGCGTACGACGCGCTCGACCGGACCGTCGAGACCCCCGTCGTCGGCCACCAGCGCACCGCCGCCGACGACGGGAGCACCCGCCTCCTGCCGCACATGCGCAGCGGTTCGTACGACCAACCGCCGTACCCGCAAACGGGCTTCGGACGCTACGGCGGCGACGGCGAGCCCACCGCGTCGTACCCGCCGTACCCCTCGGACCACGACCCGCACCACCCGTACGACTCGGGCTACGACGACGACCTCGGTCTCGACGTCCCGCGCCCCGCCAAGCGCCACGGCGACGACCCGGCGCGGCACGCGTACTACCCCGGCCGCCGGATGAACCTCGGTGTGGTGCTGCTCCCGCTGCGCGTCTTCCTGGGCTTCATCTCGATCTACGCCGGCATGGGCAAGCTGTGCGACCCCGTCTACTTCGACGGCGGCAAGCGCGGCTCCATGGTCACGTGGCTCAACACCCTGCACCCGTGGGACGTCGCCGAGCCGCTGCGCCAGTTCGCGCTGCATCACCCGGTCGGCTCGGGCCTCGTGATCGCCTTCCTCCAGGTGGTGGTCGGTGTCCTGACGATCCTCGGCTGCTGGCAGCGGGTGGCCGCGGTGGTCGGCGTACTGCTGTCGGCCGCGCTGATCGTCACGGTCAGCTGGAAGACGGTCCCGGCGTACGACGCCCCGGACATCATCTACCTGGCCGCGTGGTCCCCGCTGATCATCGCGGGTGCCCCCGTCTACTCGGTGGACGGCCGCCTCGCGGGCAGCGCCTGGCGGCGGCTCGGTCCCCGCTCCGACATCTGGGAACTGCGCCGCTATGTGCTGCGCCGCGGCGCCCTGATCACGGCGGTGACCGTCGGCCTCACCCTGCTCGTCGGCTCCCTGCTCGGCGGCGCGGTCCGCGACTCCAGCCGCGTGGTCGTCCCCGGCCCCGGCGAGGCGCCCCGCAACAACGTCCCCGGCTCCCCGCTCCCGGGCGAGAGCGGCACCCGGCACCCGCACACCCCGTCGGCCCCCGCCTCCCCCTCGGGCGGCGCCACGGCCGGCGCGAGCCCCTCGGGCGCGGCCACGACCCCGGGCTCGACCCGTGGCACGGGCAGTACGACCACCAGCCCCAGCGAGACCCAGGGCACCACGGGCCAGGTCCCGCCCCGCCAGTCCGCCCCCACGGGCGGCGCCCCGAGCACCACGGCGGGCCCGACGAGCACCGGCGGCGCCTCCACCTCCGGCGGCTCCTCCCCGGGCGGCACCTCCACCTCGGGCGGCGGCACCTCCACGGGCCAACCGGGCGTGCTGGGCGGCCTGTTGGGCTGACGGAACAGCCGGGAAGAGTGCAGCCCCCGTACCGGAGAGGTACGGGGGCTGCTGGCTGTCCGGGGTACGCGGGCTAGCGTCCCATCGCCGACAATTCCTTCGCCGCTTCCGTCAGATCCTTCGCCGTGTCGATGGCCCGCCAGTACGCGCCCTGCGGCAGCGGGAATCCCGCGAGCTTCCGCTCACGGGCGAGCCCGGGGAACGTCGTGCGCTCGTGGTCTCCGCGCTCGGGGAGCAGGGTGGTGAACTCCGGGGAGAAGACGTACACGCCGGCGTTGATCTCGAACGTGGAGGGCGGGGCCTCGATGAAGTCGGTGATGTGGCCGAAGCCGTCGGTCCGCACGGCGCCCCAGGGGATGCGGGGGCGGGCGAGCGCGAGGGTGGCCATGGCGTCCCGCTCGGTGTGGAAGTCGGCCATGTCCCGCAGCGAGAAGCGGGTCCAGATGTCGCCGTTGGTGGCGTACCAGGGCCGGTCCGGGCGGGGGAGGTGCGCCGCGGCGAACTTGAGGCCGCCGCCGCGGCCGAGGGGCTCGGTCTCCACGACCGTGCGCACGGAGACCGGCAGTCGAGCCGAGTCCAGCCAGTCCTGGAGGACCTCGGCGAGGTGGCCACAGGAGACCACCACGTCCGTCACACCCTCCTCGGCGAGCCAGGCCAGCTGGTGGCCGATGATCGGAGTGCCCGTGCCGGGGATCTCGACCATCGGCTTGGGCCGGTCGTCGGTGTACGGACGCAACCGCGAGCCCTGGCCACCGGCCAGGATCACGGCTTGAGTGGGGCGCGACGCGGCGTTCGGATGGGTCATGAACCGCACTGTACGTGGCGCCCCGCCGCGGGTTCAGCCGTGTGCGGCCAGCACCCCGGTGGCGAAGGAGGTGTCGCACACCGGGCGCGCGTACGACTGGGCGCGCGAGGCGCCGTAGATGCGCACCGCGGCGCGGCCGAGGGCGTGGGCGATGGAGGTGCAGTGCCGGGCGAGCGAGGGGTGGCCGTTGACGGCTTCCTGGAGGTGGGTGAGGACCACGCCCGGGTTCTTCTCGTGCAGCTCGCTCATCAGGTGGTCGCGCAGCACGTCCTGCGGGGCCTGGGCGACCGCCTTGGGGGCGACCTCCGCCGAGGTGATGTCCGAGGCGGTGAGCACCGAGCCGGCGGGGCTTCCCGTCCAGTTGACCCGGGTGACCGCGAGGGTTCCCGAGAGCACCAGGACGACGGGCAGGACGAGGGCGAGGGAGCGGCCGACCCGGCGGGCAGGGCCCCGGTGGCCGCGTCGCGTCTGAGTGGTGATGGAGTGCGTCACGCGTGTGAGGGTAGCGGTCGGTAATGTCGCAAAGACGGTCAGTCACTCTTACGGGGGATGAGACAGGACAGTTTTCGGGGTAGGGGGTTGACGCCCGTCCCTGGAACGATCATGCGAAGAGGGCCCCGCGGTACACCGCGGGGCCCTGCGTCGGACCTGTGCCCGAAGCCGTCTCAGTCGGACAGGCGCTCGCCCGTGGACGTGGAGAACACGTGGGTCTCGCCGGGCCGCGGCACGACGTGCAGGGTGGCGCCCTTCTCCGGCACCTGGCGGCCGTTCACGCGCACGACCAGGTCGTTCAGGGTGCCGTCGATGTCGGCGCTGCCGTACACGTAGCCGTCGGCGCCCAGTTCCTCGACCACGTTCACCGAGACGGCGAGGCCGGCCGGGGCGTCCGCGGCGTCCTTGGTGAGGGCGGTCGCCGCCGCCCCGCCCAGCTCCACCACGTCGAAGTGCTCGGGGCGCACGCCCACGGTCACCGTGCGGTCACCCTTGTCGGTGGCGGCCTTGAGGGCCTCGCGGTTGACGGGCACCACGCTGTTGCCGAACTTCACACCGCCGTCGGTGATCGGGACCTCGACCAGGTTCATGGCCGGGGAGCCGATGAAGCCGGCCACGAAGAGGTTCGCGGGCTTGTCGTACATGTTGCGCGGGGTGTCGATCTGCTGGAGCAGACCGTCCTTGAGGACCGCCACGCGGTCGCCCATCGTCATGGCCTCGACCTGGTCGTGGGTGACGTAGACGGTGGTGATGCCGAGCCGGCGCTGCAGCGAGGCGATCTGGGTGCGGGTGGAGACGCGGAGCTTGGCGTCCAGGTTGGACAGCGGCTCGTCCATGAGGAAGACCTGGGGTTCGCGCACGATGGCGCGGCCCATGGCGACACGCTGGCGCTGACCGCCGGACAGGGCCTTCGGCTTGCGGTCGAGGTACTCGGTGAGGTCGAGGATCTTCGCGGCCTCCTCGACCTTCTGCCGGATCTCCGCCTTGTTGACGCCGGCGATCTTGAGCGCGAAGCCCATGTTGTCGGCGACCGTCATGTGCGGGTAGAGGGCGTAGTTCTGGAACACCATGGCGATGTCCCGGTCCTTGGGCGGCAGGTGGGTGACGTCGCGGTCGCCGATGCGGATGGCGCCGGCGTTGACGTCCTCCAGGCCCGCGAGCATCCGCAGCGAGGTGGACTTGCCGCAGCCCGACGGGCCGACCAGGACGAGGAACTCGCCGTCCTCGATCGCGATGTCGAGCGCGTCGACGGCGGGCTTGGTGGAACCCGGGTAGATCCGGGTCGCCTGGTCGAACGTGACAGTGGCCATGGTGAATGGGCCCCCTTCTACCGGCAGGAACGTGCCGGACGATCCGTTGTAGGAAGGTGGTTGGTGTAGTCCACGCGAGTGAACCGGTTCGAGACGGTACCCGGCGTTCACGTGGTCTGTCAGTACGTGGGCGACTGTGAACTTCGCGGAAATTTTCGACGGGTCCGCCATGTGTCGTGGGTACACTGCACAGGCACGTCCGCGCGGCACGCGCGACGGGCCTCCTTAGCTCAGCTGGTCAGAGCGCCGCTCTTGTAAAGCGAAGGTCGTCGGTTCGAATCCGACAGGGGGCTCTGGGAAACCGGCTCTGACCTGGGGTTTAACCCCGGAGAGGCGCCCTATTCGGCCTCGGGCTTCGTGTCCGAGGCCGTTTGCGTGAGCGGTGTGTGAGCGGGTGCGTCACCAGGGTCCGGCCGGGCGGCGGATTCCCCGGTATCCGGCGGCATCTCTTCCGCGCCGGATTTCACGCCATCGGCGGCCTTTGGCCCGGCTTGGGTCTTCTCGGCATCGCCTGCCCGGCGTGCGCGCGGGACGAGGCGGGCGGCGGCCTCCGCGATCGCGCGGTCGGCCTCGGCTGCGTGGGGCAGCGTCGTCGCGCCATGGCGCAGGTCGTGGAGTCGGATCGGCGGGAGGCCGATCTCCTCGTGCAGGTCGATGAAGCGCCGTGTGACGTTGGCCGGGTGGAGCATCGCTCTGTCTTCCTGGGTGAAGACGCGCCCGGTCCCCACCCGGGCGGGCGGGGCCGCGATGGCGGTGAGGCGCTCGCGGCTCTCGGGGAAGGACAGGCCGAGGGCGCGTTCGGCGCCGGAGAACCACATCGGCTCGCCGGCGGCGTTGGTGTCGCCTCCCACGGCGACCTTGTGCCCGCGCACATCGCCGGAGGGGAAAACCGGACGTCGACAAGGACGCCTTCAACACCGTCGAGCAGATGGAGGAACTCCTCCGGGCTGGTGGCGATGGACACCGGCCGGTGCGCAGGCGATCACGAGGGGTCTTGGGCCTGCCGACGCGTCCAGCGCCTGTGGTGCCCGCCCCGCGCGAGGACTCGCCCTCTTTCCCGCGACGAATGTTTGGGGCAGCTGAGCTGACGGCGCGGCGCCCGTCCCGCCCCCGGCCCGTCAAGCCGTCAGCTCCCTCCCGATCTCCGTCAACGCCTCGACCACAACCCGTACCGCCGGACGCACCGCCGCCTCCGGCCGCCACACCGCGTAGATCCTGCGGGTGAGGGCGGGTTCGACCGGCAGGGCCACCACGTCCGTCGGGAGGTGGCCCAGGCCCAGGCTGGGGACCATCGCGAGGCCCACGCCGGCGGAGACCAGGGCGATCTGGGTGGGGTGTTCGGCCACCACGTGGACGATGTGGGGTTCGGCGCCCTGCTCCCGCATGGTGTGCATGAGCCATTCGTGGCAGGTCGAGCGCTGGGGCCGACTGATCCAGGACGCGTCGAGGAGTTCGCCGATGCGTACGGCGGGACGGTCGGTCAGGGCGTGGTCCGCGGGCAGCGCCACCCTCGCCGTGTCCACCATGAGCAGGCGCCTTCTCAGCTTCCCCGGCCAGGAGATCGGCATGTGCTCCCAGTCCTGGGCGATGCCGACGTCCAGTTCGCCGCGCTCCACCTGCGGCAGCGGGGAGTCGTGGTCCACCTCCCTTACCCGTAACTCCAGTTGGGGCGCGCGCTCGGCGAGGAGCCGCAGGGCCCGCGGCACCACGCCGCGCGCCGCGGTGGGGAAGGCGCCCAGTGTCAGCCGGCCCACGGGATGGGCGTTGTACGACTGGAGTTCGGCCTCGGTCTCGTCGACCAGGGCCAGGATGTGCCGGGCGCGCTCCGCCAGCAGCAGCGCGGTGGGCGTGAGTTCCACACCGCGGCCGGTGCGGGTGACCAGTTGGTGGCCGGTTTCCTGTTCGAGCTTGCGAAGGTGCTGGGAGACGGCCGAGGGCGTCAGGTGCAGCACCGCGGCCGCCCCGCTGACCGAGCCATGGGCGGCCACGGCCTGCAGGCTGCGGAGTCGATCCAGGTTCAGCATGGTGAATGCATGCTACAAACAGAGCTCACAAAACCTCGCTTGTCGCGGGCTTCCCTCGATCGCAGAGTGGTGGTCATGGAATCAGCCTCCTCCGCGACCGAGAGCGCGACCGAGACCGGGGGTGCCGCCCCGTCCCCGAGTTCGCCTTCTCCCGATCACCGCCCCGGCCTCGACTGGCGCATCCGCTTCCTGCTGCTGGCCCTGGTCTGGGGTCTCAGCTTCCTCTTCGTCAAGATCAGCGGAGAGGCGTTCGCGCCGCTCCAAGTCGCCCTGGGGCGGGTCGCGTTCGGAGCCGTCGCGCTGCTGGTCGTGCTGGTGGTCAAGCGGGACACCCTGCCCCGCCGGCCGGCGCTGTGGCTGCATCTCGCCGCCGCCGGCTTCTTGCTGAACGCCCTGCCGTTCACGCTCTTCGCCTACTCGGAGCAGCGCATCACCTCCGCGCTCGCCGGGATCTGCAACGCCACGACACCGCTGTTCACCCTGCTCGTGGCGATGACCGCGCTGCCGAGCGAGCGGCCCAACCGGAACCGGCTGGTCGGCATGGCCATCGGCTTCCTCGGTGTCCTCGTGGTCTTCGGCATCTGGAACGGCGCCGACGTCGGCGACCCGCTGGGCGCGGGCCTGGCACTGGCGGCCGCGCTGAGCATGGGCGCCGGCTGGGTGTACGTCCGCCGTTTCCTCACGGACTCCGGGCACTCCAGCGTGTCGCTGTCCGCGGCCCAACTGACCGCCGGGGCCGTCGAACTGGCCCTGGTCACGCCGTTCCTGACGTCGTTCCCGCGCGCGTTCCCGCTCGCCCAGTCGCTGTCCCTGCTCACCCTCGGCGCCGTGGGCACAGGCATCGCCTTCCTGATCCAGTACGGGCTGGTGCGGGACGCGGGCGCCACCGTGGCGTCCATGGTGACGTATCTCGTCCCCATCATCTCCACCGTCGCCGGCGTCATCGTGCTGGGCGAGACGCTGAACTGGCACCAGCCCGTGGGGGCCGTGGTGATTCTCGCCGGTGCCGCGCTTTCGCAGCGCCAGATTTCCTCGAAGTAATCATCTTCAAGCTTTTCGGAAACTCTCGTGAAATACCCAACTTGTAGGCTGAGAATAACTTCGGAGAACGCTGAGAGGAAAACAACTGTGTCTGCGTCCGACACCATCAGGAAGATACTCGTCTCGCACATCTACGTAGAGGTCCCGGTCGAGCAGATAGGCGAGCAGGACAGTCTGCGGGACGTGCTGGGGGTGGACTCCCTCGGCTTCGTCGAACTGCGCGTCCAGCTTGAGGAGGCCTTCGGTATCGCCATCTCCGACGACGACTTCACCCCGGAGCACTTCGCCACCGTCGCGACCCTGACCTCGCTGGTAGAAAGCCTGAAGGCAGCAGCAGCCACCGCTTGACCGATGCCTCGGACAGCGCCGAACGGCGCGTGAGACACGAATGGAGCGATGTGGCCGACACCGCCGCACGGGAGCCGTACGTCACCGGAATCGGCTGGGAGACACCTCTCGGGAATTCCGTGGACGACGTATGGAAGCAGCTGATGGAAGGAAAGTCGGGAATTACCGACACGCCTTCCGGAATTCCCGTCCGAAGTCCGCTGGCAGCCATGGTGCCGACCGTTCCGGCATCCGCTGACCCCCACCTCCGGCAGCAGGAACTCGCCGTACGTGCCGCACAGGCGGCACTGGCCGACGCCGGGATTTCACCGGGCGGCCCGGACACCGAGCTGATTCTCGGGACGAGTTACGCGGGAAACCTCGACGATCCCGACGTCCCCTCCCTCTACGACTGGGCCCGCCGCACGGCCGACCGGATCGGCTTCCCCGGCACGCCGCTGTGTGTGACGACCGCCTGTTCCGCCGGGTCCGACGCCGTCCTGATGGGCGCCGAGCTGATCCGCTCGGGGCTCCGCGAGGTCTGCGTCTGTGTCGGTGTCGACATCGTCACCGCCGCCAAGCGGCTGGGCCACTCCCTGCTCGGCACGATGAGCACCGAGGCCCTGCGCGCGTTCGACACCCGGCACAACGGCATGGTCCTCGGCGAGGGCGCCGGCGTCCTCGTCCTTGAGTCCGCGGGGCACGCCCGCCGCCGCTCCGCACGGGTGCACGCCGTACTGCGCGGCGCGGGCTCCGCGAACGACGCCGCGGGCATGACCGCCCCCGATCCCAGCGGCCACAGCGTCTGCCTGGCCGTGGAACGGGCCCTGACCGGCAGCGGCCTGAGCACCGACGACATCGCCGTGGTGAGCGCGCACGGCACCGGCACCCCCGTCAACGACGCCGTGGAGTCCACCAGTCTGCGGGCGCTGTTCGGCGCCGGCCCGCGCGGCCCCGTCGTCTACGGCACCAAGGGCGCGCTGGGCCACAGCCTCGGCGCCTGCGGGACCATCGAGGCCATCACCCTGATCAAGGCCCTCACCGACCGCGAGGTACCCGCCGTCCAGGGCCTGGAGACCCCGATGGAGGACTTCCCGCTGCCGCTGCCGGTCGGCGCACCGAGTCCGGTGCCGCCGGGCTCGGGACTCAGCCTGACGCTGGGCTTCGGCGGCTTCAACACCGCGCTGCTCTTCTCCGTGCCGGGAGGCGACGATGACTGATTCCCGTACGCCGGCCGCCCTGGCCTCTGTCGGGTACGCGGAGATCGTCACCGACGCGCCGGAGCGCCACTCCCGCAACGGCTCGTCCCTGTTCGCCGATCCCTTGGCCTGGCTGATGGCCGAGGCCGCCGAGGCCGCCGCACGGGACTGCCGCACCGGCCTGACGGAGATGGGTGGCCTGGCCGAGATCGGCGACCTGGTCGGCATGATCGCGGTCAGCGAGGTGTGCACGCTCGACACCATGCGCCAGATCGCCCGGGCCACGCCCCGGGGAAGGCTGTCGCCGCTGAAGTTCGCCGGCGCCAACCCGGGCTCGCTCGCCGGACTCGCCTGCATCCGGCAGGGGTTCCGCGGTCCGACGCTCACCCTCTCCATGCCGCCGGCCGCGGCCCTGCCCACGGCCCTGGACGTGGCCGCCGGCTGGTTCGGCCGGGGCAGCGCCCGCTACGTCCTGCTCGGCACCCACCGGCAGGACGGTGACACCCACGCCGTCCGGTGCGCCGTACTGCAGTCCGTCCGCGCTCCCGAGCCGCACGCGGAGTCCGCTCTCGCCCGCCTCACGGCACCGGTCCCCACGACCGTCGCCGCGACCAGCTGAACGAGGTGTCCTCTCCCATGCTCACTCGACCTCCCGCCGTGGACCTGGGCATCAGCCGGGACGACGTCGTCTCGCTGCTCGCGCGTACCCTCGACCTCGGCCGGCCCGGCGACGTGCCCGACGGCCCCGACTTCGACACCGTCGCGGCCGACTTCGCGCGCCTCGGGCTGCGCGAGGGAACCCCCGTCGTCATCGCCCTCGCCAACGGTACCCACCTGCTCAAGCAGTACTTCGCCGTCCTCCTCGGCGGCTGCGTCCCGCTCTTTGTCGCCCCCTCGACCCCGTCCACCCGCATCAACGCCCTGGCCGGGCATCTGCACGCCGGGGCGCTCGTCGCCGCGCGCATCGACCCGTCCCGCTACGGCGCCGACCGGGTGCACCGGGTCGGCGAGCAGCAGGCCGTACTCCTGACGGCCGGCGGGCCGCAAGGGGCGTACGCACCGGGCCACGCGCTGATGCTCACCTCGGGCACCTCGGGCATGTTCAGCGCCTGTCTGCACCGGGTCGACTCACTACTGCGCAACGCGCGCCGGCACGCTGCGGCGGTGGGCACGCGGGCCGACGACCGGCTGCTGATCACGCTGCCGCTCTACTACTCGTACGCGATCGTCGCCCAGGCCCTGACCGCCCTGGTGGCCGGGGCCGGGCTCGTCATCTCCGGACCGCCGTTCAACCCGGCCGGCTACCGTTCGGCCGTCGTCCGGCACGGCGTGACCTCGTCCTCCATCACCCCCACCATCGCCCGCCAGTTGGTGGAGACGGGGGAACGACTGCCGTCCCCGCTGCGGTCGCTCGCGGTCGGCGGCGACCGGATGGACCCGGTGCACGTCGCCGGTCTTCTCTCGCTCAACCCCACGGGCGAGCTGTACGTCACCTACGGCCTCACCGAGGCCGGGCCCCGGGTGGCCACGCTGGCCGCCCACGCCGAACCCGCGCACTGGCACGCGTCGGTGGGCCTGCCGCTCGCCGGCGTCGGCGCCACGATCCGCGAACCCGGACCGGACGGCGTCGGGGAACTCCTGGTGGCCACCGACACGGCACTGCTGCGCAAGGTCGGCCCCGCCGCGCGCCAACCGCTCCTGGAACCCGGCCTGATCGCCACCGGCGACCTGTTCCGGCGCGACGACGACGGCTACCTGTACTACGGGGGCCGGCTCTCCGACTTCGTGGTGGTCCGCGGCGAGAAGGTCTCCCTCTTCACCGTCCGGCAGGCCGCGCAGACCATCCCCGGTGTCGCCCGCGCGATCCCCCGCGTCCGCCGGGACGCGGACGGCGAGACGCGCATCGACCTCGAAGTCCACGCCTCCGAACCGGTCCTGGTCACCGACGACATGGTCCACGAGGCGCTGCGACCGCTGCTGCTGCGCAGCGAACGCCCCGCCGGGATCACGGTCGTTCCCGTCTCGGCGACCGTCCAGCACAAGTGAACCGGACCAACAGGCAAAGGAGCGGCACCGTGACCGCACCCCGCACCCAGCTGTTCTGCGTGCCCCACGCCGGGGGCTCCGCCGGAGTGTTCCGGCCCTGGCAGCGCATGTTCCCCGACCACATCGACGTGGTCCCCCTCGAACCCGCCGGGCGCGGCACCCGCCGCTCGGAGGACTTCGCCACCGAGGTGCCGCAGGCCGCCGCCGACCTGGCCGGACTGCTCCTCGACCGGCTCGACACGGACCGGTTCTTCCTGCTCGGCCACTGCATGGGCGCCCTGATCGCCTACGAGATGGTCCACCACCTCGAACGCGCCGGCCTGCGCACCCCGCACACCCTGATCGTGTCCGGCCGCAACCCCCCGCACCTGCAGACCGAGTGGGGCAAGCGGGTGGCCAAGCTGCCCGACGACGAACTCTTCGCGGAACTGCGCTCCGTGGGCGGAGTCCCTCAGGGACTCAGCCGCGCCATGGCCGACGGCTTCCTGCACATCATCCGCAACGACCAGGCCATGGTGCACGCCTACACCCCGGCCGACCCGCCGCACCGCGTCGACGTGCCCGTGCACGTCCTGGCGGGCCGCGAGGACGAGATGACGCACCCCGACCGGCTGCCCGGCTGGTCGGCGTACACCACGGGCCCGGTCGAGGTCGAACACCTCACCGGCGGCCACTACTTCCTCTACGACTGGCCCGACCACGTCGCGTCCCGGGTGGCCGGCTGGACGGCACAGGAGGCGGTCACCGCATGAAGTTCCGCCACCTCGGCACCACCGGCGTCCGCGTCAGCAGCCTCTGCCTGGGCACCCTCATGTTCGGCTCCTGGGGCAACAAGAGCGCCGACGACTCCGTCCGCATCATCCACCGTGCGATGGAGGCGGGCATCAACTACGTCGACACGGCCGACTCCTACTCCCGCGGCGAGTCCGAGGAGATCGTCGGCAAGGCCCTGTCGATGTCCGGCCGCAGGGACCGCGTGATCCTGGCGACCAAGGTGCACTCTCCGATGGGTGTCGACCCCAACTCCCGTGGGAACTCCCGCCGTTGGATTCACCAGGCGGTGGACAACAGCCTGCGCCGCCTGGGCACCGAGTGGATCGACCTCTACCAGGTGCACCGGCCCGACCCGCACACGGACATCGACGAGACCCTCGGCGCGCTCACGGATCTCGTACGGGCCGGGAAGATCCGCTACTTCGGCAGCTCGACGTTCCCCGCCCACCAGATCGTCGAGGCCCGGTGGACCGCCGAACGCCGCCACCGTGAACGCTTCGTCTGCGAACAGCCCCCGTACTCGCTGCTCGCCCGCGAGATCGAGACGGACGTGCTGCCCACCTGCCTCAAGTACGGCATGGGGACGGCCACGTGGAGTCCGCTGGCCGGCGGCTGGCTCACCGGCCGCTACCGCAAGGGCCAGGAGATCGCCGGGACCGGGCGGGCCGGCCGCTGGGGCAAGCGGTACGACATGTCGACCGAGGCGAACCAGCGCAAGCTCGACGCGGTGGAGCAACTGGCCCTGCTGGCAGAGGAGTCGGGCCTCAGTCTGATCCATCTCGCCCTCGCCTTCGTCACCGAGCATCCCGGCGTGACCTCGGCGATCGTCGGGCCCCGCACGATGGAGCAGCTGGAGAGCCAGCTGGGGGCGGCCGACGTACGGCTCCCCCGGGACGTCCTCGACCGGATCGACGAGATCGTCCCGCCGGGGCGCACCCTCAACCCGGAGGACGGCGGCTGGAGCCCACCGGAACTCGCCGACGCGTCGCTGCGGCGACGCGGGCACTGAGGACGAGAGGAGGACGGCATGTCCGTCACGAGCGACGAGCAGCGGCCGGCGCCCGCGGTCCACGCGATCCCCGACGACCTGGCCGACCCGGCGTCCGGTCTGACCCCGGCCGGCTGGCGGCGACGGGCCGAGCACCGCTTCGAGGTCGGGGCCCGCTACGGCAGCGGCGACCAGCCGCTGGTCCTGGCGCACGCGGTACGGCTCGCGGCCCTGGCGGTCGCCCATGAGGCCTACCGGGTGCCCCGGGACCATCACTGCGTCTTCCGGTCCCTGTCCTGCGAGCCCGCGGACCCCGGCCCGCTCGCCCTGCCGCCGGGCACCCCGATCACGATCGGCCTCGACTGCCTCGACCCCGACCTGCGCCGCGGACGGCTGGTCGGCGCGGGCTTCCGGGGCGAGGTCCGCACCGAGGACGCCTCGCTGGGCACCGGACAGGTGGACTTCGCGTTCCTCTCCCCGGCCGTGTACCGGTTCGTCCGCGGCACGCCGGGGGAGGCGGCGCCGGACGCGCCGCCGTGGACCGGGTCGTCCGCACGGGAGTTCCGTCCGCGCCCGGACCAGCTGACCTTCCGGGGCGCGCCGGTGGACCACATACCCGGGATGACCCTCGCCGAGGCCCTGCTGGAGCTGGTGCGCGACCACGCCGGCGGCGACCAGGTGACGCACCTCTCCAGCAGGTTCACGGGCTACACGGTTCCCGACGCCCCGTGCTCCCTCCGCCTCCGCCCCGCCGGTGCGGACGGGACGCGGAGATACGAGGTGCTCGCGGTGCAGTCCGGGCGAGCGGTCTGTGACGGGGTCGCCGTCGTGGGCTGAGCCGCACGTCCCGGTCCACGGCGGCGACAGCATCCCGCATGCCCATTCCATGGGGGTCCGGCGCGGACGAGTTCGCACGGAGATCCTGGGCGAGCACGGGGTCGAGCCCGACGGCGTCCGTGACGTGGACGCCGCCTGGGCCGCCTTCGGCGCGTTCCTCCAGGTCGAGATCGAGGGGATCGGGCCGCCTGGGAACGACGGCGCTGAACTCCCGCGCGTAGGGGGACCCGGCTGCCCGTAACTCCGACACGCACGCACCTCCACTGGTTGGCGCCGTACCACAGCGGAGTCCACGGTGCTCCAACCAGCTTGGTCCGTCCACCAGTTCGAGCTGTTACCCCTGGTAGATGACATGGATCACCGGTGAATCGATCGTCTCGCTCACGAAGTGGCCGGGGCACTCCGATCCGGCGTTCACGCTCCGGACGTACACCCACTTCATGCCGCAGGCCGGCGCACGTGGGCTATCCGCCGTCGAGGTGTGGTTCACGTACCCGGCCGAAAGCACCTGAGGACTCCCAGAGGGCGCGGTCAGCTGCCGGATGCCGTGAACGTGCAGGTCGGAGCTTGATCGTTCCCCCCGGCCTTTTCGGGGGCCCGCCGCAGCAGGCAGCGGAAAGTCCCTCTCAAGTCCTGGACACGTCACGGTGGGCGCCACCTGAAGAGGGGGGCGATTCCCCTTGACGCCTCGGCTCGGAAACTTCGGTCACAAGCGCCCCCGGCGGTGCGATCCCAGCCGCCGCCTGCTGTCTGCCTTCGCGGACGGTGCTGGTCTGGATGTGCCGGCACGACTCACCATCCGACCTCACAGGAGGACTCCGACAGCACCCGTCACCACTTCCATCAGCCCCACCCGAGGAACGGCCGGTACCGATGTGGTCATCACCGGTACCGGGTTCGGCGCCCTCGCCGGCGCACCGACCGTCTCCTTCGGCAACACGTCCGTGAGCGGCGCGGTCACCATCGCCAACGCCCAGATCACCGTCACCACGGCACAGGCCGCTTCGGGGCTTGCTCACACGATCGACTGAGTGCCTTGACCCGACCAGGCCCGCTGCATGTCCGACCTGTCCCCGGGTTCCTAGCGTGAGCTTCATCGGTAAAGCAGATGATCCATGTCAAAGGAGCTGATCGTGAGGCACAGACGTACTCATGGCGGGTGGGCCGCCACCTCGGCGGCGCTGGCCGCCGTCCTCGCCGCCGCCGCGCCGGCGGCCGCCGTGCCGTCGTCCACCAGCGTCACCGCCTCACCGACGACGGCGACCGTCGGCGGCTCGGTGCAGCTGACCGCGTCCGTCACGTGTGCCTCCGACCCGAGCGGCGGCCTGGGCATGTCCTTCTTCGACGGCGGCGACCTGCTGAGCACCGTGCCGGTGGGAGCCGGCGGACAGGCGACGTACACCACGTCGTTCACCACGACGGGCCCGCACACCATCACCGCCGCCTACAACGGCAACCAGGCCTGCGACGCGTCCAGCAGCACCACGACCGTCCAGGTCTCGGCGTCGCCGGCGCCGCCGCCCGGCGGAACACCGGGGCTGTGCCTGCTGACCTGCGGCAGCCTGATCGGTTTCGTCGTGGGAGACATCCACAACAGCGTGTCCGTCCGCTGAGAGACGAGGGCCTCCCGACGCCGGTCGTCGATGCCGCGATCCACGACCGGGCCCGGAAGGCCCTCGTCCGTCAGGCTCCCGGTGCGCGCGCCGGCGCCGTCCGGGACCGCACGCCTAGGGAGCCGAGGACGACGACTCCTCCTGCGGGGCCAGGCCCATGCGGGCCGCCAGCGCCGCGGCGAGCGAGGCGACGGTCGGGTGCTGCCAGACGAAGTTGCTCGCCAGGCGGACGGACAGGTCGGTGTCCAGCCGGATGCGCAACTCGGTGGCCAGCAGCGAGTCGAAACCGAGGGACCTCAAGGGCGTGTGCGGATCCAGCGTGGTGCTGCCCGTGCGCAGGATCGCCCGGATGTGGTCGGTCAGGTAGTTCTCCAGCTCGGTCTGCCGGGCGATGCCCGGGGGCAGGGCCTGGAGCCGGGCGCGGATGTCCGTGCCGCCGGCCCCGGGTCCGGGCTCCTGGGGAGCCTGGGCACCCTCCGCCGCGAGGAGGGCGAACAGGCTGGAACCCGCTGCCCCCCGGGGAATCCAGGTCCGGGGCGGACCGGGAATCACCGCGGTCTGGACCCGCCGGTGGGTGAGCAGGGAGTACAGCGCCGCCAGGCCCTCACGGGTGGGGATCGTCTCGTAACCACGATCGGCGAAGTCGGTCGCCTGTCCCGTCTCGCCCCAGGGCCCCCAGTCGACGGCCAGGGTGGGCGATCCGTTGCGGGTGCGCCACGTGGCGAAGGAGTCCAGCCAGGAGTTGGCGGCCGCGTACGCTCCCTGTCCGGCGTTGCCCAGCAGCGAACTCATCGAGGAGTAGAGGACGAACCAGTCCAGCGGGTGGTCCGCCGCGGCCTTGTGCAGGTTCCAGGCGCCGGTGACCTTCGGGGCCCACACCCGTTTCAGCTGGTGCTCGCGGGCGGTGGCCAGTGCGGCGTCGTCCAGGACCATGGCGCAGTGCACGATCCCGCGCAGGGGGACGCCGCCCTTCACGGCGGCCTCCACCAGGCGTTCGGCGGTGCCGCCCCGCGCGATGTCGCCGAGCACGACCGAGGTGTCCGCGGGCAGTTCGTTGACGGCGCGCGCGCATTCCAGCGACGGCGGGCGACGGCCGTTGAGGATGATGCGCCCGGCTCCCCGCTCGGCCAGCCAGCGCGCGGTGGCCAGTCCGAGACCGCCGAGACCGCCGGTGACGATGTAGGCACCCTCGGGGCGTACGACGGGCGGACCGTCCGGCAGGACGGCCTCGGCCTCTCCCCGGTCCGGCACGGTCAGCACGACCTTGCCGAGGTGATGGGCGCGGGCCATCAGCTGGAAGGCGTCGGCCGCGCGGTCGAGCGGGTACTCGGTGCACAGCAGGGGCTTGAGGCGTCCGGCGGCGATGTGGCTCATGACCTCGCGCAGGACCACGGCGAAGAAGTCCGGGCGGCGCTGCTGCAGTTCGATGAGGTCGACGGCGCTGAAGCTGATGTTGTGCCGCATCGGGCCGAGCCTGAGAGCGGCGTCGGCCATGATGTCGCGCACGCCGAGCTCGACGAAGCGGCCGAACGGCCGCAGACTCTGGAGTCCGGCGCGGACGGCGGGGCCCGCCAGGGAGTTGAGGACGACGTCGACCCCCTGCCCGTCGGTGGCCCGGCGGGTCTCTTCGGCGAAGTCCAGGGTGCGGGAGTCCATCACGCAGCGGATCCCCATACCGCGCAGGTGCCGCCGCTTCTCCTCGGAACCGGCCGTCGCCAGGACGTCCGCGCCCAGCATGCGGGCCACCTCGATCGCGGCCAGCCCCGTGCCTCCGGTGGCGGAGTGGACCAGTACACGTTCGCCGGGGACGAGCCGGGCGACGTGGTGCAGGGCGTACCAGGCGGTCAGGTACGCCGTCGGCAGACCGGCCGCCGTGGCGGGTGCCAGTGACCGCGGCGCGGGGACGACGGCCGTGGCCGGCACGGTGACGAAGGAGGCGAAGGCGCCGCCCTGGAGCTGGACGGCGAGCACCGTGTCACCGGAGCGGACGTGGTGCACACCGGAGCCGACGGCGCTGACCGTGCCGACGCACTCGAAGCCGATGCGGTAGGCGGCGGCCCGCTCCGAGCCGAGCATGCCCAGCGAGGTCAGGACGTCGCGGAAGTTGAGCCCGGCGGCCTGGACGCGCACCTCGACCTCGCCCTCGCGGGGCTTTCGCCGGCCGGTCGCGGCCAGTTCCAGGCTGCCGATGTCGCCGAACCGTCCGACGCGCAGGCGGAACCCGTCCTGGCCGAACCGGACCGTCCGGGAGGAACAGGCGGTGTGTTCACCCGCCGTGACGGGAGCGGGGGCGACGCGGGCGACGTACCGAACCCCGCCGCGCAGGGCGACCTCGTCCTCCGGCGCGTCGGCGAGGAGTTCCGCGGCCAGTGTGCGCAGGCCCTCCTCACCGGGATCGGTGTCGACGAGCGTGGGGCGCAGACGGGGCTGTTCGACGGCCATGACACGTGTCACCCCGCGCACCGTGCCGTGCGCGGGGTGGCCCTTCTCGTCCGCGGTGACGGCGTACGCCTGCCGGGTGGCGACGTACACCCGCGAGTCCCGGCAGTGTTCGTCGGCGGCCTGCGCGAGTGCGAGCAGCCGCCGTGCCCGCTGCTGTGCGCCGTCGACGGGGTGGGCGGGCGGTGTGCCGCACAGCAGGACGACGGCTCGCCAGCCGCGGTCGCCGGCGGCCAGGTACCGGCCGAACGTCTCGGCCCATGTGCCGAGCCCCTCCGGGTCCAGCGGGTTCTCGCGCACCTCGACCCGGGCGCCGCCGGTGCGCAGGAGCGCGGCAAGACGTTCCGCCTCGCCGTCGCCCTCGCCCACCACGAGCCAGTCCCCGGGCGCGGGGGCGGCGGTGCGGGGACGGGGGACCCGGTGCCAGCCGAGTTCCATGAACCACTGGTCGACGGGAGCGCTTTCGGCCGGCGCGCGCCGGACGAACCGCACGCCGTCGAGCGCCAGGACCGGCCGACCGCCGGCGTCCAGGACGCGGACGTCCCCGGCGAGCGTCCTGTCGCTGTTCTCGGTGACCCGTGCGTGGGCGTGCACGGCCCGGGTGGGGTCGCCGAGCAGGCGCAGCCGGCGTACCTGCACCGGCAGGATCGCTCCGGGCGCGGTGGCGTGGCCGGCCCCGGCGACCAGCAACTGCAGGCACAGATCGAGGAGGACAGGGTGCACGCTCAGGCCGTGTTCGGGGGTACGGGCCGTGGGCGGCACCTCGATCTGGGCCCACAGGCTGTCGCGACGCCTCGTCGTGTGCAGCGTGGTGATGCCGGTGAACGCGGGGCCGTGTTCCAGCCCGCAGGCGCGCAGCCCGGCGTAGAGCTCGGCGGGGACGAGGGGGACGGGGTGTTTGCGGTCGAGTTCAGAGAGGGACGCGGCACGGACGTCCTGCGTCGCGAGGACGCGACGGGCGACGGCCGAGGCGTGCAACTGCCAGGAGCCGTCCGGGGTGCGGGAGTGGATCTCGCAGGCGGCCTGTTCACCGGTCGTGAGGGTGAGGGTGGTGCTGACTTCCGGGGCACCGTCGAGGGGCAGCAGGTCGTGGAAGGTGACGTCGAGGAGCTCGACCTCCGTGGATTCCGTGGCGTCGGCGAGTGCGGTCTGTGCCGTGGTGTGCAGGAGGGCGCAGAATCCGGCGCCGGGCAGGACGGCGGTGCCGTGCACGAGGTGGTCGTTGAGCCAGGGCAGGTGATCGGCCGGAGCGGTGGCGCGCCAGGAGTGGCGGACCTGCTCACCGGGGATCTCGGTGTGCCGGCCGGGCAGCGTGCCTGCCTCGGCGGGCGCCGTCCGCCCGGCGGCCCAGTGGTGGGCGCGGTCGAAGGTGATGGTGGGGGCGTCGGTCAGATTGCCGCCGCGGTAGAGGGCGGACCAGTCGACGGTGCCGCCGTGGCAGTGGAGGGCGGCGAGCTGGGTGCGGAAAGTGGTCGGTTCGTCCTCCGCGCGACGCAGCGTGGGGAGGACGACGGCGTCGGGGACCAGCGGGGCCAGGCTCTCGGTGAGGGACTGGGTGACCACGGGGTGCGGGGAGATCTCGATGTAGATCTTGTGCCGCTCCTGCGCGGCGACGGCCACGGCGGGCTGGAAGCGGACGGGCCGGCGCAGGTTGTCGCACCAGTAGTCGGCATCGAGCACCGGGGGCTGGAGCGGGTCCTCGGACACGGTGGAGTAGAACGGGATACGCGGCGGACGGGGGGACAGATCGAGCAGGGCCTCGCGCAGATCGCTCAGCAGCGGTTCGACGTGCGGGCTGTGGGAGGCGACGTCGACCGCGATCGGTACGGCGGCGATCCCCCGCCGGCCCCAGCGGTCGACCAGATGGGCGATCTGGTCGGCGTCGCCGGAGACGACGGTGGTGTCGGGCGCGGCCAGGACGGCGACGGACACACCGTCGGCCCCGGCGTCGGCCAGAGCGGCGTCCACCCCGGCCCGGTCCAGGCCGACACTGGCCATCGCCCCTGTCCCGGCGATCCGTTCCAGCAGCGCCGACCGGCGGCAGATGACCCGGACACCGTCGGCGGGCGTGAGGGCTCCGGCCACGACCGCGGCCGCGGCCTCTCCCATGGAGTGGCCGATGACGGCGGCGGGCAGGACTCCGTGTGCCTGCCAGGTCGCGGCCAGCGCGATCTGCAGGGCGAACAGGGTCGGTTGCACCTTCCGGCACCCGGTGACGGGTTCTCCGGCCCTGATCAGGTCCAGGACGGAGAACCCCGCCTCGGTGCGGATGAGTTTGTCGGCGTCGGTCAGCGCCTTCTCGAACACCTCGTCGTGGGCGAGCAGTTCCCGGCCCATGCCGGCCCACTGGGAGCCCTGGCCGGAGAACACCCAGACGGGCCGCCGGGGGGCCGTGACGTCGCCGGTGCCGGACACGAGGCCCGCGTGGGTCAGGCCGTTCTCGAACATCCGCAGGGCCTCGACGGTCTCACCGCGGGAACGCGCGACGACGGCGAGGCGTCCGCGGCCGGGGCTGCGGCGCAGGGCCAGGGTGTGGGCCACATCCCGCAGCGGGACGTTCTCACCGTCGGTCTCCAGCCAGTCGGCCAGTCGGTGAGCGGCGGCCGGCAGGGCGCGGTGGGAACCTGCCGCGACCACGATCACCTCCGGTGCCGCGGTCCGGGGCCGGCGGGGAGCGGGAAGGGTGGCACGGCGCGCGGAGGACGGCGGCTCCTGCAGGATGACGTGGGCGTTGGTGCCGGAGAAGCCGAACGAGGAGACCGCGGCCAGCCTGACCGGCTGCTTGCCCGGCCACGGGGTGGCCTCGTGGGGGACGAAGAAGCGGGTGGCGTCCGCCTCGATGGCCGGGTTCCAGCGGTTGAAGTGCAGGTTGGGAGGGATGGTTCCGCGCTGGAGGCACAGGACGGTCTTGATGAGCCCGGTGATGCCCGCGGCGGGCTCCAGGTGGCCGAGGTTGGTCTTGACCGACCCGAGGGCGCACGGGGAGAGGCCGTTGCCGTACACGGCGGCCAGGCTGGCGAACTCGACGGGGTCGCCCACCGGGGTGCCGGTGCCGTGGGCCTCGATCAGCGAGATCTGGGCCGGGTCGACATCGGCTCGGGCGAGTACCGAGCGGTAGAGCGCCTGCTGGGCGGCGGGAGAGGGCGCGGCGAGGCCGTCCGAGCGGCCGTCCTGGTTCACCCCCGACCCGCGGACCACGGCGAGGATGCGGTCGCCGTCCCTGCGGGCCTCGGCCAGGCGCTTGAGGACGACGACGCCGCAGCCCTCGCCGCGGACGAACCCGTCCGCGGCGGCGTCGAAGGTGCGGCAGTGCCCGGTGGGGGAGAGCATGCCCATCCGGACGAAGGACCGGGTGATGCGGGGAGCGAGCATGAGCGTGACGCCGGCGGCCAGGGCGAGGTCGCACTCCCCGCGGCGCAGCGCCTCGCACGCCAGGTGGAAGGCCACCAAGGAGGACGAGCACGCGGTGTCGAGGGCGATGCTGGGGCCGTGCAGGCCGAGGAGGTAGGAGATGCGGCCCGCGGCCACGCAGTGACCGTTCGTCAGGATGGAGCCCTCCAACTCCATCGGCTGACCGGCCAGTTGATCCATGTAGTCGTTGTAGCTGAGTCCCGTGAAGACCCCCGTCGGGGAGCCGGCGAGTCCGTCGGGAGGCAGTCCGGCATGTTCCAGGGCCTCCCAGATGACCTCCAGCAGCAGGCGGTGCTGGGGGTCGAGGACATCGGCCTCGCGGCCCGAGACCCCGAAGAAGTCCGCGTCGAAACGCGAGACGTCCCTGAGGTAGCCGCCCCGGGTGAACCGCGACCGCGCGTCGGCCGGTGCTCCGTCCCCGAGGATGGTCATCTCGCGGCCGGGCGGCGGCGCCCCCACCGCGTCGCGGCCCTTCACCAGTAAACGCCAGAAAGCGGCCGGGGAGTCGGCGTCTCCGGGAAGCCGGCAGCCCATGCCGACGATGGCGACGGGCGCGTTCGCGGGCCGAGGGCCGTGCTTGTCGTTGACCACGGGAGTCTCCTTCGATCACGGGAGAGGTGAAGGGTGTGCGCTCCTCCAGGAGAGCGGGGGCGGTGTGGCGTGGCCGCCGGGCGGCAGACGGGCCCGGCGCGCACCGGAACGGCACGTGCCTGTGCGTCGGCGGCCGTCCGTACGGCGCCGTGCGCGACCGTCGGCTTCACGGGGCATCGCGCGCGGGGGTCGCCTCGGTCCGGCGGTGACGGGCCGTCTGCCGGGGAACGGGCGGGGCCGGGTTCAGACTTCGGGGCTGCCGAGGAGGATCGCGCTCTTCACGCCGCCGACCTGGTAGTTGAAGGTGAAGGCGTAGTCGAA
This sequence comes from Streptomyces sp. NPDC001056, assembly GCF_053598955.1. NCBI lineage: Bacteria > Bacillati > Actinomycetota > Actinomycetes > Kitasatosporales > Streptomycetaceae > Streptomyces > Streptomyces sp. NPDC001056. Next base: position 111,199 of record NZ_JBSFLI010000003.1, read on the forward strand.
GTCGAGGGAACGGGGCGTCGTTCCCGGAACCGGGTCGAAGGTCAGGCAGTCCGCCGGCTCCTCACAGTTGGCGGTGGGGCACACCTGGCCGTGGTTCATCATCAGCAGGGTGACGGCCACTCCCAGACAGCCGGCCGGGGCGCCGTTGTGGCCGAAGCAGCCTTCCTGCGACGTCATGAGGAGGTCGCGCGACGCGGGGCCGTACAGTTCCCGGATCGCGTTCGCCTCGAACGTCGTCACCATGACATTGCCGTCGCTGCCGCCGTGGACGTAGGGCACATCGGAGATGTCCCAGGTGTCCCCGAGGCACCGGCGCACCGCGGACACGAGCGCCTTGCCGGTGTCCTCGCAGGCCAGCGGATTGGAGAGCCCGTCGCGTGTGGTGCTCTGCGACAGGATCCGGCCGTACAGGCGGGCGCCGCGCGCGAAGGCGTGTTCGCGGCTCTCGATGACGACGGTCGCGGACCCCTCACCGTGGTTGATGCAGTCGGCCCGCCGGTCGTACGGGCGCATCAGGGCGTCGAACGAGGGCAGGAGGCTGGGCATGTCCTCGGACCGCATGGCGTCGTAGGCCTGCTGGGCCCCGCTGAGCAGACGCTGGATGTTGCGGATGAGGGTGACGCTGAAGACGTCGACCCCGGTCACCACGGCGATGTCGGCCTCACCCGCGGCGATCATGCGCTGGGCGGTGCCGATCTGCAGGGCGGAGGACGCGCAGCCGCACGACACGGTGAAGTTGGGGCCCTTGGACCGGGTGAGGCCGCCCTGGACCAACGCGACGTCCGAGGGGGTGACGGACTGTTCCGCCGCGACGAACATCTCCAGCGCCTCCGCGACCGGATAGGTCGCGGGGTCGGCTCGCATGACGGCGAGATAGCTGTCGATGTTGGCGTCCACCCCGCCGCGGCCCACCAGGATGGCCGCGTCCTGGAGGTCGCGCTGGACATCGAGACCGGCGTCCGCGCACGCCTGGGCCAGGGACATCAGACCGAAGCGGTGGGCGTCCGTGTAGTGGCGCGAGAAGAATTCGGGGATGTCGGGAACGTGTTCCTCGAATGTCTGCCTGGACAGGTTGACGCTGCCGTAGTAGACGCCGTTGTTGACGAGGCATGACGTTCCGGTGGAGGCGACTTGCCAGAGGTCGTCCGCGGTGAGCACCGGCGATCCGGCTCCCGGCAGACACAGCCCGATTCCGGTGACCACGGCGTCACAGCCCCGTCCACCGGTCCTGCGCCTCACGAGTCGCCCTTTGACTGCTGTGATTTGATCATGGCGCTTTTCCTTTCAGGACTCCGCGATGGGATTCCGCGATGGGATTCTGTGACGGGATTCCGCGATGGGTTATTCGGCCACATAAGTGCGGCGGCACCAGCGGTACAGGGGCAATCGGCGGCCATCGTGCACGGAATAGGAGCCGGAGAACTCGAAGTGTTCGTAGGCGTTCCCGCAGAGGATTTTGATTTTCGGCTCGATTTCCAGGGACCTGACTTCCCATACGATGGGGACGGAGATCCAGTCGGGGCCTCCGGAAAGAATCACCCGAGTGGTGTTCGACATGTCCACCTCCGCTGGTGGTGTTGAGGGCGGGGCTCGATCAGCGCCCCTGCTCCGCCCCTTCGGTTTCACCGTGACGTGTGCACATGCGCCCGCATGAGCTTCCACGTGACGCGTTCGCGCTCTCGGTCAGGGACGGCACGCGGGAAAGAACGGGAAACAGGAAACGGGAAGCCATGAGGCCGACCCGGCACAGGGAGCGGAAAAAGGCGGCATGCAGCATGATGACCTCGCCGTGCGATCGATGGGCCCGCCGCTCGTCGCCGACGAAGACGGTTGCCGTGGGGCGGTCGGGCGCCGCGGCGCTGCGGAAGGGGCGTGGACGGCGGCCGGGCCGCGCGGGCTCCAGCGCATCGGGCGGACGGCCCACCGCGAGCCGTGTCGGACAGCAGAGCCGGGACCTGTCATCGGCCCGGCCGGCCGCCGGACCGAAGACGCGACGGTCCGGCGGCGGCTCGCCCGGCTCTCACCGGGCGGGGAGGGGTGCCTTGGCACAGGCACCCGGTCGGGGTGGCGGTCAGGACGCGTCGGCCAGCGCCTGGGTGATCGCGGAAGCGGTCGCCTGCTCGGAGCCGAGGGCGGACCCGGACGCTCCGATCAGGTTGTACACGACGGCGGTGGCGTTGGACGCGGACGCCGTGAGGACGTTGGCCCCTACGACCTGCGGCTGCCCGAGACAGTCGCCCAGGGCCGCGACGAGCGAGACCGCGGTGGACAGATTGTGGGTGCGCGCGGTCCGGGTGTCGTTGGCCTGGTCGGCGGTGATGGCCGCGTTGTTGGACGTCTGCGCGCTCGTCAGGTCGTTGACACAGGGCGAGGCGGTTGCGGCCGCGGGGGTCGCCAGGGCCACGGGGGCGATGCCCGCGGCGGCGCCGGCCGCCATGACGGCGCTGACGGCGGCGGCGGTGATGCGAGAACGGAACATGCTGACACTCCTTGGAGAGATGACACATGCGCTCATTGGCGACGAAGTCGACGGGGAGCGGTCCCGCGTCTTCCGAAGGACGGCCTGCTCTGGGAACGACAATCACCTGGGCCGCCGCGCAACCTGTGCGCCTGGAGTGACGACCGGAACGGGTAGCAGTCACGTCCCCGGAAAGGGATGGGCGGCCCGCCGGTTCGTAAATCCAGTAAAGCAACGGCGATGAGCAGCATCTCAAGGGTGGCTGCACGGTATCACTCGATCGCAGTAATGTACGCGTGTCGACACATGATCTTTCGAATCACGGGTCCGAGCCCAAATGTGCGCCCTGAGCTGGCAGTTGTGCTTTCGCCTGCGTATTGCGGTGATCAACTCCGCAATGGATCAGTCTAGTTGCAATCGGTGGATCAAGAAGCGTACGACACGTCCCGTCGGGGAGCGTGTGAACTCTCGCCGCTCCGGCGGTAGTCCCGACTTCGATCGACCGGTTCGGGTGCGAGGCCGACGCGACTCACTTGATCGCGCGGGGGGTTGGGAATACAACTTCACTGGAGGACTTCACTCTTTGTATAGTCCGCACCGGACCCACCCTCGCGGCTTGCTGGTTGCCGTCTGGACCAGATATGCAGGAACGAATTTCCAATCACATTGAGTAGGCCATTTGGGTGCTACTCCACAGCCAGCTGTTGCCGCCGCATGACGGCTCGGCGATAACGGTTACATCCAACGGTGGGCTGCCCGTCCTCTCCGGGGGAGTGGCTGCTCGACCCAGGAGGCGCGTGGGCTTCATGGCGCCCTCCGAAGGAGGGGTTTGCCACGATGGGCACCCCCAGAGAGAAGTTGGATCGTCAGCCGGCGCCGGTACCGGCGTCGGCTGACGCCTGACTTCTGGCCACCGCGGAACAGGAGCGTGCTGCTCGGACCGCCGTGCATGCCATGACCCGGCCATGGCGGGCTCACAGGGCCGCCGCTCCAGGAGGGTGCGGGCGGTTTCGCCGTCTCCCGCTCAAGAGAGGGCGATCGCCGAAGGTGAGGAGCATACGGGGGAAGAGCGGAGAACGGCGTTGCGCACGTGCGCCGTCGTCCCGCATCGCGCGTCGACGCCGGCGCCACGCTCTGCCCCTCGGCCCCGCGCGAAGAGGAGTTCACTCACCCGCGTCCCCGGCGTTACGCGCAGCGCCGGGGACACCAGCGCATTCCCTCCGTAGTGCCCCTACACGAGCACCAGGAGAGTCATGTCCACGACCCCACGTGTATGCGCGCGTGTCACGCTGTCCCCCCAGGAGATCGAGCGATGGCCCGACACCCCGGTCGCCCGGGCGCTGGCCACCTTATGGCCCCGATCCCGCACCGCCACCTTCCGCCTCCCGGCCATGGACCGTGCCGTCCCGATCTGCCGGAGCCTGACCCGCTCCTGGCTCGACCAGCAACGCTTCACGGACGAGGACATCTGCGACACCGTCCTGCTGATCAGCACCGAACTCGCCACGAACGCCATCGTCCACACCGGCAGCGCGGTGATCACCATGAGTCTGCGCAGGAACAAGGACCACCTTCGGATCCAGGTGCGCGATCAGGGCACGCAGTCCGTCGGCCAGCACTGGCACAACACCTCGGGGTTCGGCCGTGGGCTGGAGATCGTCGCCAGTTCCGCCGGCGTGCTCGGCACCCGCAGAGGAGCGGACGGCACCCGGACGATGTGGGCCACCGTCGATCTGATGTGAGACATGCACAGGTGATCCCTCGGACGAGGGCGAAGGGCGCCTGGGCAGGGGAACCTCCCCCCTGCCCAGGCGCCCTTCCCCGTGACGGGGAGCCTTTCGCCACACGGGCCGTTACGGCAGTCGGGTGAATCGGCGTCGACTCCGTTGATACGCAATACAGCCTTATGCGGTACTGGATCCACCCAAACGGTGGGCCGCCCATCCCTTCCCGGGGCAAGCGGCCTGCGGTTTCTCGTACGACTTCGTGCGGACGACACCGCGGACGGCAGGGCGCTCACAGCCTGCCGTCCCCTGGGGACGACACCCCGTGGAGGACCCGGATCCGTCGGCGCCGCGACATGACGGCGCTCTTGGCGGACGGCCCCGTACCACGTCCCGGGAGTCGCCATGCGAGATGTCCGCCCCTGTCCGAGCCGCTGTGGGTCCTCACCCCGACCGCGGACTCGGCGAGGGGCGAACGCGCTCACCGGTGACACGGTGACGCGGTCCCGGCCGGCGGTCTCCGTCAGCCCCGGGGAATCGCGGTCTCCCCGTCCCCCGGCGTCCGGTACAAGGCGCCGCCGTGGACGAGCGCCCCGTTTGCGGCACGCGGCCGCCCGTCGCTTCGTGCCGTCCGAGTCCGGGGCGGTCCGCCGACGGCGACGTGCGTGATCCATTCACCTTTCTGAGGAGAAATCTCCATGTCCTTGCCCGCTACCCAGATCCCCGGCTTCCCTCCCGGCTTCCCGTTCCCGTTCCCGCCGAGCACCCCGACCATCGGGGCCCTCATCCCGAACTCCGGCCCCACCAGCGGCGGCAACCCGGTCCTCATCCTGGGGTCGGGGCTCGCCAACGCCTCCTCGGTGACGTTCGGCGGCACCCCGGCCGGCATCCTGTTCCAGGACCCGGTCGGCCTGCTGATCATCGTGATGGCGCCGGCCCACGCCGCGGGCACCGTGCCGGTCGTCGTCACCAACGCGGGCGGTTCGAGTGCCCCGGCCATGTACAGCTACGTCGCGCCCGCCGCGCCGACCGTGATCTCGCTGATCCCGACGAGCGGACCCACCACCGGGGGGACGCCGTTCACCATCGTGGGCAGCCACCTCACCGGTGCCTCGGTCACCTTCAACGGTGTGCCGGCCACCGGGGTCGTGGTGGACCCGACCGGCACCGTTCTCACCGGTCTCACGCCGGCCGGTGCCGCGGGCAACGTGCCGGTGGTGGTCACCACTCCCGGCGGCAGCACCACCGTCACGGGCGGCTTCACCTACGTCGCGCCCCCCGGGCCGGTCGTGATCCTGCTCGCACCGATCACCGGTCCGGTCGCCGGTGGCACGGCGTTCACCATCGTGGGCAGCAACCTCACCGGTGCCTCGGTCACCTTCAACGGTGTGCCGGCCACCGGGGTCGTGGTGGACCCGACCGGCACCGTTCTCACCGGTCTCACGCCGGCC